>NZ_JBZYCU010000011.1:0-73888 GCF_058933875.1 Streptococcus sp. STC1396
CACCTCCGCACAGTTGAGTAGGGCTGTAAAAGCTGATGAAATCAGCGTAGTAGAGCCCACTCAACCACTGCGTCTTGCTCGACAATCCAAAAACAATTGAGAGGCTAGGACTTTTGTCCCAGCCTCATTTTTAAAAGAAATTTTCAGAATATTGCAAATAAAACTTGAAGTTTTCATAAAAAGGTGTAAAATAGGGAGTATCTATAAATTGAAAGATTAGGAAAAGAGGAAAAGACTATGACAGTAAATCTTGACTGGGAAAATCTTGGATTTTCATATATGAAATTACCCTATCGCTATATCGCTCATTACCGGAATGGTCAGTGGGAGAAGGGCCAGCTGACAGAAGATGCGACCCTGCATATTTCTGAGTCCTCGCCGTGTCTTCACTATGGCCAGCAGGCTTTTGAGGGGCTGAAAGCTTATCGCACTAAGGATGGCAGTATCCAGCTTTTCCGTCCAGATGAAAATGCTAAGCGCCTGCAACGCACGTCAGATCGCCTGCTCATGCCACAAGTTCCTACAGAAATGTTTGTGGATGCGGTCAAGCAGGTTGTTCGCGCCAATCAAGAATATGTTCCGCCATACGGAACAGGTGGTACCCTTTATATTCGTCCGCTCTTGATTGGGGTTGGTGATATTATCGGAGTAAAGCCAGCAGAGGAGTACATTTTCACCATTTTCGCCATGCCGGTTGGCAATTACTTCAAGGGTGGCTTGATGCCAACTAATTTCTTGATTCAGGATGAATACGACCGAGCAGCTCCACACGGTACAGGTGCGGCTAAGGTTGGTGGGAATTATGCGTCCAGTCTTCTGCCAGGAAAAATTGCTAAAGAAAAGAACTTTTCTGATGTCATTTACTTGGACCCTGCGACTCACACTAAGATTGAGGAAGTCGGTTCTGCCAATTTCTTTGGGATTACTAAGGATAATGAATTTGTGACTCCGCTCAGTCCATCCATTCTACCCTCTATTACCAAATATTCTCTGCTTTATCTGGCCGAGCATCGTCTGGGCCTGACCCCGATTGAGGGTGATGTAGCTATTGATGATTTGGATCGATTTGTTGAAGCAGGAGCCTGTGGAACAGCGGCTGTTATCTCACCTATCGGAGGCATCCAGCATGGTGATGATTTCCATGTTTTTTACAGTGAAACAGAAGTCGGCCCAGTGACCCGCAGACTTTATGATGAGCTGACTGGTATCCAATTTGGTGATGTGGAAGCTCCAGAAGGTTGGATTGTCAAAGTAGATGAATAACCCAAGAGCCCTTTGAGGCTCTTTTTAATGACGAAATCACTTGCCAGCTTTGCTATTTTCGTGTAAAATAGAGACTTGAAAGAGGTAGAAGAATGAGTAAAAAAGATAAAAAAATTGAGATTCAGATTGCAGATAGCAAGGTAACGGTCGGCGCCGATCAATTTGATGGCTACACCCTCTCCATTGGAAAAAAGATAATTGGTGAGATTGCGGAGTTTGATGGCCAATTTGCAGTTGTAAAAAATGGAAATGTTGAAAGTTTTTATAAAAAGCTTGAAAAAGCAGTGGAAAGTTTGATTGAAATCTACAATTTAGGTAAATAAGGGCTTGCATTTTCATGATATCAATGATATAATAATTGTCGTTGATTGCGGAGAGATAGCGAAGAGGCTAAACGCGGCGGACTGTAAATCCGCTCCTTCGGGTTCGGGGGTTCGAATCCCTCTCTCTCCATTAGCGTTACTTGTGATGATGATAAAGTAACTTTTGTCAGCGCTCATCTTGGGGTATAGCCAAGCGGTAAGGCAAGGGACTTTGACTCCCTCATGCGTTGGTTCGAATCCAGCTACCCCAGTTCTTAGGTAATAGATCAGATAAATGATAAAATATCGTTGGATATTTTATTTCTTTATAGGGTGGAAAACGTTAAAGATAAATCAAATGTCGTTTGCGGGTGCTTAGGAAAATAATTATAAGTATGTCAAGTAGTATACTTGATTGTTGGAGGATTTTTTTAGATGAATGAATTTGAAGATTTGCTAAACAGTGTTAGCCAAGTTGAGCCAGGTGATGTCGTTACTGCTGAAGTATTGACTGTTGACGCTAACCAAGCTAATGTTGCAATCGCTGGAACTGGTGTTGAGGGTGTTTTGACTCTTCGTGAGTTGACAAACGACCGTGATGCAGACATTAATGACCTTGTAAAACCAGGTGAAACACTTGAATTGCTTGTTCTTCGTCAAGTAGTAGGTAAAGACACTGATACTGTAACTTACCTAGTATCTAAAAAACGTTTAGAAGCTCGCAAAGCATGGGACAAATTGGTTGGTCGTGAAGAAGAAGTTGTTACTGTTAAGGGCACTCGTGCTGTTAAAGGTGGACTTTCTGTTGAGTTTGAAGGACTTCGTGGATTTATTCCAGCTTCAATGCTCGATACTCGTTTCGTTCGCAACACTGAGCGTTTTGTAGGTCAAGAATTTGATGCTAAGATCAAAGAAGTAGATCCAAAAGAAAACCGCTTCATCCTTTCACGTCGTGAAGTTGTAGAAGCAGCTGCAGCTGCAGCTCGTGCGGAAGTATTTGGCAAGCTCAATGTTGGTGATGTTGTGACTGGTAAAGTTGCTCGTATCACAAGCTTTGGTGCTTTCATTGATCTTGGTGGTGTTGATGGATTGGTTCACTTGACTGAACTTTCTCACGAACGCAATGTTTCACCAAAATCTGTTGTTTCAGTTGGTGAAGAAATCGAAGTGAAGGTTCTTGACTTGAACGAAGAGGAAGGCCGTGTGTCACTTTCACTTAAAGCAACAACTCCTGGACCTTGGGATGGCGTTGAGCAAAAACTTGCTGCTGGTGATGTGATTGAAGGAACAGTAAAACGTTTGACTGACTTCGGTGCTTTCGTTGAAGTATTGCCAGGAATTGATGGACTTGTTCATATCTCACAAATTTCACACAAACGTGTTGAAAATCCAAAAGATGCGCTTAAAGTTGGTCAAGAAGTGACTGTTAAAGTTCTTGAAGTAAATGCTGCCGCTGAGCGTGTATCACTTTCTATCAAGGCTCTTGAAGAACGTCCAGCTCAAGAAGAAGGACAAAAAGAAGAAAAACGTCAATCTCGTCCACGTCGCCCACGTCGTCAAGAAAAACGTGACTTTGAGCTTCCAGAAACTCAAACTGGTTTCTCAATGGCTGATCTTTTTGGTGACATCGAATTGTAATTTTAGATTAAGAAGTCAGGTAATCCTGGCTTTTTAGTTTGTAAGAAAATAATTTGAAAAAGTTGTTTTTATTCAAATATATTACTTGTCAAAGTAGGTAATAAGTGCTATACTAAGAATGTTGACTATGCACAGCCTGTGCAACCGCTCGAACATCGTAGCTCATATTTAGTGAGTATTAAGTGGTTCGTCCCACGATGCTAGGCGAGTCTTCACAAAATCCGGGGAATCCCAAAAAAATCATAGGAGGTGCATAATGAGCACATACGCAATCATTAAAACTGGCGGAAAACAAGTTAAAGTTGAAGTTGGTCAAGCTATCTACGTTGAAAAATTGGATGTTGAAGCTGGTCAAGAAGTGACTTTTAACGAAGTTGTTCTTGTTGGTGGTGATAAAACTGTTGTCGGAACTCCACTTGTTGCTGGAGCTACTGTAGTTGGAACTGTTGAAAAACAAGGAAAACAAAAGAAAGTTGTTACTTACAAGTACAAACCTAAAAAAGGTAGCCACCGTAAACAAGGTCACCGTCAACCATACACTAAAGTTGTCATTAACGCAATCAACGCTTAATTTATAGGAGAACACATGATACAGGCAGTCTTTGAGAAAGCCGAAGATGGCGAGCTGAGGAGTGCGGAAATTACTGGACACGCCGAAAGTGGCGAATACGGCTTTGATGTCGTGTGTGCATCGGTTTCTACGCTTGCCATAAATTTCATCAATTCCATTGAAAAATTTGCAGGCTACGAACCAATCTTAGAATTAAACGAAGAAGAAGGCGGATTTTTACGAGTAGAAATACCGACAGATATTCCGCCACACCAGAGAGAAATGACTCAACTTTTCTTTGAATCATTCTTCTTGGGAATGGCAAACTTATCGGAGGACTCATCTGAGTTCGTCCAAACCAGAGTTATCACAGAAAACTAACACGGAGGAAAAACACTATGTTAAAAATGAATCTTGCAAACTTGCAACTTTTCGCCCACAAAAAAGGTGGAGGTTCAACGTCAAACGGACGTGATTCACAAGCAAAACGTCTTGGAGCTAAAGCAGCTGATGGACAAACTGTAACTGGAGGATCTATCCTTTACCGTCAACGCGGTACTCACATCTACCCAGGTGTTAACGTTGGCCGCGGTGGAGACGATACATTGTTCGCGAAAGTTGAAGGCGTAGTACGCTTTGAACGTAAAGGTCGCGATAAGAAACAAGTATCAGTTTACCCAATTGCGAAATAATTCATTATTGATAAAAATCCCTGTCTCAAGATTGGGATTTTTATTTTTAAAAAAATTTGAAATCGTTTCCTTTTGTGAAATCATTTTAAAAGAAATTGTTGCTACATGCAATGTTTTTTTTGTATAATAGAGTTGTTATAAGGATATTCTAGGGAGGGCAATATGGGATTTCTGGGTTTAGCTATTTCAGCTTTGTTAAATAATACGTTGATTCAATTAAAAGATGAATTGGTGGATTTTGGTGTAGATAATTGGGAAAAATTTGAAACTAGATTTAATAAAAGTTTTACCTCCTATTTTGAGGGTTCATTTAAGAGAGTGAAGAATATTCCGTTTGTGTTAAGCGGTACAAATAATGTCGATTTGCTTTCTATTTTCCAGCCCACTTATTTAAAATCAGAAATAAGTGATGTGAGATGTTATACTGCTGATTTAGATAACATTTTAGAAAAATCTAATAATGCTTGGATTTATGGATATGGTGGCATTGGTAAATCAACCATGCTGAAGTACTTTTTTCTTAAGGAGATTGAAAAAGCTACGAGTAATAATAATCAAAGAATTCCCATTTATATTGAATTGAGGAAATATAATTTTGATTCGAATAAAAGAAGGGAATTTTTAAATTTTATATATGAAGAAGCTAAAGTATTAGGGTTTGATTTAGAGTTTAAGTATTTTGAATATATGGCAAAAAAAGGGCGTTTTATTTTTCTTTTGGATGCTTTTGATGAAATAGCTTCAAATAATATGGAACAAGCCGCGACGGAGATAGAAGAATTAGCTACCAAATATTCTAATAATCCAATCCTTGTGACTAGCCGGAAATTACCTTTTAATCATATAAATAATGCCACTTTATTTCATCCCTACCAAACGAATGGCTTAAGTAAAGAGGAAGCAATAGCATTAATAAAGCGCATCAGTACATTGTTTATATCAGATTCAAAAGAAGAGGTCTTTGAACGATTTATTAAGAGTTTAGAAGAACGACTGTATGATGAATATCAATCATTTGCAGAAAATCCTATATTGCTTTTTTTGATGCTACAAATGTTTGAAAGAAATGCAAGTTTTCCGACTGAAAAAGCTACATTTATCAAAGATTCTTACCGACTGCTCTATAAAGAACATGATCATTCAAAATTAGTTGCTCTAACTAGAGAGTTTAAAACCGACTTACCTGAGTCTACGATGATGCGGGTGATTTCTTATCTCTGTTTTCTCACTTATTTTGAAAATAATGGAGGGAAATCAGAGTTTACAGAAAGTGAGATTCTTTCTTTGCTAGATAGGGTATTAAATAACGAAGGCTTATCTTTGACAAGGGCAGAAGATTTGCTTGCTGATTTGATAACCCGTCTATGTATCATACATAAAGAGGGACGATCTTACTATTTTGTCCATAATATTTTCCAAGAATTTTACGCGGCAAACTATTTATATTATGAGTTGTATGATGAAACCCAAGAACAATTTTTTAAAGATAATTTTCTTACTAAAGACATGAATAGTCGTTTGATTGAAACTACTTTAGAATATTATCATGAGTTGGATAAAGAATTTAATAAGAAAAAGTTAAGCTACAATATCTTCCTGCCAGTTTTAGAAGAATTTAAATCTAGAAATAAAGGAAGAGACTTTATTGAATTGGATACGATTTCATACAGAGTGAAACTATCTCCTAAAGGTGAGGGGGACATTATTTTCTATGATTTGGGTTCTTATGTTTTAGATTATTTTATGGATTATACTAAAATAGATTATTTGTCAGTGCAAGATAAAAATCTGCCTTTGCCTGTGAAATTACCTAAAATTAAAGCCATAGAGACACATTTTATATATTCCGAATTTTCTGGTAATTTAACGGATGAAGAGTATTTTCAACTGTGTGTTAAAATTGATAATGAACTCCAAAACGTAAAACTAACAAATGAAGCAATGGAACTTATGGAAAAGTATAAGCTAGACTTGATTTATTTCTTTATCGACTATAGTACGATTTGTAAAGACGCTGCATGGTATGAAGTCTTCAAAAATAGTAGAGCATATGAGCGCTTAAAGGCTATTGACGACTGGGTGATCAAGACAAGACTCGAAAAAGAAGCGGATAAAAGAAAAATCCCAATTTTAAATTTTAAAAAATAAATCGGCAATATCTGCTGATTTATTTGGTTTTGAAATCGTTTCCTTGACATTTTCTCTTCTTAGTGTTTTAATATACCCTATAGGGGTATAAAGGAGAAAAAATATGTTTCATTTTTTTACAAAGATAGATAGTATTTCAACGGATGAGTTGGAGAAGCGATTGAAGTCTAATATCCAACTAATTGATGTACGGATGCCATCCGAATTTCGTAGAGGACATATCAAAGAGGCCCAGAATGTTCCTTTGAGCCAAATTGGTCAATTTGCTCCAGCTAAAAAGGAGACGATTTATGTCATCTGTCATTCAGGCATGCGGAGTAAGATGGCAGCGAAAAATCTGAAGAAAAAGGGCTATGATGTTGTCAATGTCCGCGGTGGTATGAGCGCTTGGACAGGTAAAACCATTTAAGTAGAAGGGGTTAAACAATGAAAATTGTTATCATTGGTGGAGTTGCAGGTGGTATGTCTGCGGCAACACGTTTAAGACGGCTGATGGAAGATGCTGAAATTGTAATTTTTGAAAAAGGTCCTTTTGTATCTTTTGCGAACTGCGGCCTGCCTTATTATATTTCTGGTGAAATTGCTGAGCGAGATTCTCTTTTGGTTCAAACACCTGAAAGTCTCAAGGCGCGCTTTAACTTGGATGTGCGACCTTTTCATGAGGTGGTGAAAATTTCTCCTGAAGAGCACACGGTGACGGTGGTTCATGACGGTTCAGAGTTCACAGAGAAGTATGACAAGCTGATTCTTTCACCGGGGGCGAAGCCTTTTATTCCTGAGATTGAAGGACTTTCAGAAGCAACTAATGTATTCACTTTGCGCAATGTTCCAGACTTGGATCAGATCATGTTAGCCTTGGATGAAGAGCCTCAAGAGGCTGTGGTCATCGGTGCTGGATTTATCGGTCTGGAAACGGCTGAAAATCTGCGCAAGCGTGGCTTGAATGTGACAATCGTAGAAAAGGCACCGCATGTCTTGCCACCACTTGATGAGGAAATGGCAGCTTTTGTCCAAGCGGAATTAGCCGATAAGGGAGTGAAAGTCATCACTTCCCAGTCAGCGACTCGCTTCGAAGAAAATGGCAAAGTAATCGTCTTGGAAGACGGTCAAAAATTGACTTCAGATGTGACCATTCTCTCTGTCGGGGTCCAGCCTGAAAATAGCTTGGCTAAGGCAGCCGGCATTGAGACAGGTCTTCGTGGGGGAATCTTAATTGATGAACATTATGAGACGAGTCAGAAAGATATTTTTGCAGTCGGAGACGCCATCCTTGTCAAGCAGGAAATTACTGGTGATGATGCTTTGATTGCTCTAGCTTCGCCTGCTAATCGACAAGGGCGTCAGGTAGCAGATGTGCTTGCTGGCTTGGAGCGGAAGAATAAGGGAAGCATTGGCACGGCTATTGTGCGTGTCTTTGAGATGACAGCCGCTTCAACAGGCCTGAACGAGCGTTTCCTTCAGCAAAATCACTTGCCTTATCAAGCGATTCATGTCAGCGGGAAGGATCATGCAGGCTACTATCCAGGTGCGACTGACTTGATCTTGAAATTGCTCTTTGAGCCAAAAACTGGCAAAATCTATGGTGCTCAAGGTGTGGGTAAAAAAGGCGTTGATAAGCGGATTGATATTCTGGCGACGGCTATTAAAGGAAATCTGACGATTTTTGATTTGCCAGAGCTGGAATTTACCTATGCACCACCTTTTGGCTCAGCCAAGGATCCAGTCAATATGCTGGGCTATGCAGCTATGAATCTAGCAGAAGGCTTGAGTGAAAATATCCAATGGCACCAGCTGAAAGATGAGCTGGCAAGCGGGAAACTCTTTTTAGATGTCCGGACACTTAATGAGTTTAAACAAGGACGCCTGAAGGCGGACAAGACAGTTCATATTCCGCTAAATGAACTCAGAGAACGCTTGACTGAGCTGGATAAGGAAGCAGAATATATCGTGAGCTGTCACAGCGGTCTGCGCAGCTATATTGCCGAGCGAATCTTAAAACAAGCAGGATTTTCAGTGAAAAATCTAGACGGAGCCTATGCTTTATACAAAATGGTAAAACCAGAAGGAGTAGAAAAATGAAAACCATCTCAGCAGCTGACTTAGAGCAGCAGTATCAATCTGAACAACTGGCAATCGTAGATGTGCGTGAAAGACATGAATTTCAAGCGGGTCATATCCCGACCGCTGCCAATCTCCCTCTAAGCGAGTTGGAAACGAGCTATAAAAAGCTTGAACCACAGTATAAATATTATATTATTTGTCAAGCAGGGGCACGCTCAGCAGCAGCTTGCCAGTTTCTTGCCATGCAAGGATTTGATGTGACCAACGTTTCGGGTGGCATGAACGCTTGGTCAGGAGAGATTAAATGATACATAAAAAAACGATTCAATTTTGCAGTTGAATCGTTTTTGTTATAGATTTATAATTCGATGATATGAGGCGTGTAACCAATATCTTCTAGGAAGCGTAGGATATCCTTAGTGTCTAAGAAAAGTGTTTTCTCATTTGTATTAGGATGGAAACACATGCGTTTTTCATCCATGATTTCTTTGTCAAAAAAGACTTCGATATCTTTGCTTTCGTTATTTAAAAGGCCAAAAGGAGAGACGGTGCCAGGAGGTAACTTCATTTTTTCGAAAAGACTGTCTGAGGAGGCCATTCTAATACGATTAGCTCCAACTAAATCTTTGAATAAATCCATGTCCAGCATTTTTTTATCATCCATGATCAGCAAGTAATAAGCTGTTTTTTTCTTATTGGTGAGAAACATGGTTTTGGTGCGGACTCCGTCGATGCCCTCTATGAAGGAGTCGGCTTGCTCTGTCGTCAGGACAGGCTCGTGTTTAACTAATTCAAAAGAAATATCCAATTCTTTTAATTTTTCTTTGACTGCTAAGTATGGGTCCATTTGAATCTCTTTCTATAAAATATGAGGCAAGGGGAGTGTGTACATGTGAAAAAAATAATTTTATTTACAATTTTGGTTGTCTATTAGTAAAGCAAGAGGAGCGCTTGATACTGCCTTCTTATTTTCGGCTGATGAGGAAACGAATAGCTTTTTCAATACGCTCCTTTTGATCCAGAGGGTTTTCCAAAGGATTTTCCAAACACTCTGTCAAATGTTCTGTAATAACCATCTCAATAACGCGGTCAACACTAGAGCGAACAGCTAGTAACTGCGTAAGGACATCTGAACAATCTCGATTTTCCTCAATCATCTTTTGAATCCCTCTCAATTGTCCTTCAGAACGTTTGAGACGAGTGATATAATTAGAATCGGCCATCATCTTTCCTCACTTAATTACCTTTATTTTATTATATTCTTTTAAAAAATGTTTGTCAAAGTTTCTATATTTTGGCTAATATTTTTAGAAAATTCATACATATTTGTTGTTTTTCCTCCTCTATCTATTTACTTTTTATATTTTTTTTGATATAATTATCCATGTTATAAAATATAACATTAAAAGGAGGTTTATTAATGAAAGCATCTAAATGGCTTATTACAACTGGTGTCGTACTTAGTGCTGGCCTGTTACTGTCTGGTTGTGGGAATTCAACATCCAGTACTTCAACTTATACCTATGTTTATGGATCAGATCCTGATAGCTTGAACTACCTTACTGCAAACCGTGCAACGACTTCTGACGTGATCACTAATTTGGTCGATGGTTTGTTAGAAAATGATGAATACGGGAATTTGATTCCATCTCTGGCAGAGTCATGGACAGTTTCTGAAGACGGTCTTACCTATACTTATAAGCTACGAAAAGATGCGAAATGGTATACTTCTGAAGGTGAAGAATATGCGGATGTGAAAGCAAAAGACTTTGTAGCTGGTCTGAAATATGCTGCTGATGAGAATTCAGAAGCTCTTTACTTAGTGCAAGATTCTGTCAAAGGCTTGGATGCCTACGTAAGAGGAGAAGATAAAGATTTTGCAAATGTTGGTGTCAAAGCTCTGGATGACCACACTGTTCAGTACACACTGACTCGGCAAGAACCTTACTGGAATTCTAAGACGACTAGTACCATTCTTTTCCCAGTAAATGAAGAATTTGTTAAATCGGAAGGAAGCAATTTTGGTTCTGTGAAACCATCAAGTATCCTTTACAATGGTCCCTACCTTTTGAAAGCATTGACTTCAAAGTCTGTGATGGAATTTGTTAAAAATCCAAACTACTATGACAAGGATAAAGTTAGCATTGAAAATATTAAACTAACTTACTATGATGGAACGGACCAGGAAGCTCTCATTCGTAACTTTAATGATGGTGTTTATAGTGCTGCTCGTCTGTACCCAAATAGCTCTGGTTTTGCTGCTGCTCAGAAGAAATACGCTGATAACATTATTTACAGCGAACAAGACTCAACTTCTTATTATGCTAACTTTAACTACAACCGTCAATCATATAATCACACTTCCAAAACAACTGACGCTCAAAAGTCTGCTACTAATGAAGCGATTATGAATAAAGAGTTCCGTCAAGCGGTGAACTTTGCGTTTGACCGTACCTCATACGGAGCTCAAGGAAATGGTGAAGCTGGTGCAACTAAACTGTTGAGAAACTTGCTGGTTCCGCCTACTTTTGTTCAAATTGGGGATAAAACATTTGGCGAAGTAGTCTCAGAAAAAGTAGTAAAATACGGTACTCAATGGGAAAATATGGATTTCTCAGACGCGCAGGATGCTTACTATAATCCCGAAAAAGCAAAAGCAAAATTTGCAGAAGCAAAAGCTGCTCTCCAAGCTAAAGGAGTGGAGTTCCCAATTCATTTGGACATGCCGGTTGATCAGTCAAGCTCAATTTCAGTTCAATGGGCAAGTTCAATGAAACAGTCCATCGAATCAAACCTTGGTGCAGAAAATGTTGTCATTGATCTGCAGAAGATGAGTACTGATGATATTAATAATATTACTTACTTTGCAAATACTGCTGCTCAAAAAGATTATGACCTTTCTGGTGGTGGTTGGACTGCGGATTATCAAGATCCATCTACTTATTTGGATACTCTGAATATTAAAAACGGAGGAAGTCTGCAAAACTTTGGTTTTGAACCTGGACAAGACGTGAATAATGAAAAAGTTAAAGCACTTGGTTTAGATACATATACCAGCATGCTTGAAGAAGCAAATGCAGAAACTACAAATGTACAAGCTCGTTATGAAAAATATGCAGAAGCTGAAGCTTGGCTCATTGATAGCGGTTTGATTATGCCGACAGTTTCTCAAGGTGCAACTCCGCGTGTGACGAAGTCAGTGCCGTTTAGTAAGGCTTACTCTCTTGTAGGGGCTAAGGGTGCTTCAGGATTTAACTTCAAGTTGACTAAACTGCAGTCTGATGTTGTGACTGTGAAGGAATACGAAGCTGCTAAGAAAAAATGGGAAGAAGAAACGGCTGCTTCAAATAAGAAAGCACAGGAAGAACTGGCTGACCACGTCGAAAAAAATAAATAGAATTTTATAGAAATGATTCTGGAAAAAGAGAAGACATCTCGGTCTTCTCTTTTTTGCTATTTGAAAAACGGCTGATTTTTCAGATTACTTATATTTTTATCCTACTGTCATTTTCTTAATGGTTTTGTTACAGAAAAACACCTGAAAATAGTGTAAAATAAGATAAATACTGATATCTGTTGATAGAATGGATATTGAAATGTAAAGGAAAATACTATGTTTAAACTAGTTAGAAAACTGTTTGGGTTTGCTATATTGCTCTTTCTGGCAGCGGTCATTTTTTTAGTACCATCATCAGTCAACTCAAAGGAACAATTAAAAAATATTGAAGGAAGCGCTTCTTGGACCAGTATTATTGAGCCGGCTTTGAGCAATGCTAATGTTACAGCTCAGGGCATCAGTACAGAAGTATCTCTCAATACTGCTCAGGTTAATCAGCTTTTAAAAACTTCCTTGTCAGGCGATCAGAATAAGGAGTTGCTGGAGGCTGTTTACAGTATCAATGGAGACAAACTCAGAGTCCAGTATCCTCTTAAATTGGCCTTTGTGGATAGTAAGGTGGATTTGGACTTGGATGTGGTTTTTATAAATAATGCTCTGCATTTTGATATTACTAGTGCTAAGTTGGGGAAGTTTCCCATCCCTAAATCTCTGGTGACTGCTATTCTCAAACAGCATCTGGCGGCCAATAATAACTCTATTGCAATCGAAGGGGATCATTTCATCTTCTCTTTGCCTCAGTCGCAGTTCAGTATTGACAAGGTCAGTCTTCAAGATAATCATGTGAAAATCCAGTTCAGTGTGGGTTTGCTTTAATCTCATTTTCAAAAACTTCATTTGATGCCAGTTTGCACTAGCTCAAGTGGAGTTTTTATACTATCGTTTTTCAGTTGTAAAGGAGAAAAGATGCCTATTCCAAATGTCAGACAAGAAGAGTCGATAATGGTTGATAATGGCCTGCGTTTACGGGCTTATGATGGTCAGTTTGAGTTAGCTTTTGATTGGTATCAGGATCCAGATGTGATTTATTTGATTGATGGTAATAGAAATCCATACTCACTGGAGCGGATTCAAAGGATGTATGAGTATTTGGCGGCACGGGGCGAAGTGTATTTTATCGAGGTATGGGAGCAGGAGCGTTGGTTGCCAATTGGTGATGTGACTTTTTGGCAGGAAGATTTGCCTATTGTGATAGGCAATGTGGCTTATCGGGGGCAGGGGATTGGAAGGAAAGTCATTTCTGCCTTGGTTGAGCGTGGGCGTTTGCTAGGTTATCATCAGCTGGCTGTCCAAGAGATTTTTGATTTTAATCAAGCTTCACGCCGAATGTTTGAGGCGATTGGTTTTTATCAAACAGTTCCTAAGGAGAAAGGATGGGCCTACGCTTTGGATTTAAGTTTACCTCTTACGAAGATTCAGCCTAGTCAGTTTTATCTTTCACAGGATAAGCTGGACAAGATTAGTATTGATTTTGAAGCTGGGGAGATGTCTCCCTTACCCATAAAACGCTTGGATGGTAAGATTTTCTTTACCGATGGACATAGCAGAGCTTTTGAGGCCTATCGTGCTGGGCTTTCGGATATTCCAGTCTATTTTGATGGAGACGAGCTCAACTGGGATTTTTACAGATACTGTGTCCAAGCCTGTGAGAAAATGGGAATCTTTTCAATAGCTGATTTGCAGAATAGGATTTTGTCTCAGTCGGATTATCAGATTCAGTGGCTGGACTGGTGTAAAAAAGAATGCAGAAAATTTGGCAGCAGCTAAACTCAGCGAGATTTTTGTGTTATAATAGATAGAGAAAATCAATATATTAAATTTGAGGTAGCGCTATGATTTACGAATTTTGTGCGGAGAATGTGACTTTGGTAGACAAGGCTTTGGAGGCTGGAGCAAGGAGGATTGAGCTGTGTGACAATCTGACAGTCGGTGGGACAACGCCTAGCTACGGTGTCATTGAGGCAGCAGTTCGCATGGTCCAGCCTTATGATGCAACTGTGATGACCATGATTCGGCCTCGCGGTGGAGATTTTGTCTATTCAGATTTGGAAATCGAGATAATGCTTTCGGATATTCAGAAGGCACGTGAGGCGGGCAGCCACGGTCTAGTTTTTGGTGTTTTGACAGAAAATAATGAGATCGATTATCCTAAGATGGAGCAGTTGCTAGAAGCCGCTCAGGGGCTAGATGTGGTCTTTCATATGGCTTTTGATGCGATTCCTGCTGAGTATCAGTTTGGGGAGTTAGACTGGTTGGTTGAACATGGAGTGAAGCGGATTTTGACTCACGGAGGATTAGCGTCAGAGTCCATTTTCGAGCATTTAGCTTGGCTAGATGAGCTGATTGAGCATGCGGCAGGGCGGATAGAGATTTTACCTGGTGGTGGGATTAATCTAGAAAATCGTGCCGAGATTGTTGACACTTTGGGTGTTGATCAATTACATGGGACCAGAGTGGTATTTTAGAAGGAAAATTCATGCTGGATTTATTTGACAAATACAGACCGAAGGAAGAAAGTTTGCTGGATTATGGCTTTGTCAGATCTGGGGCAGAGTACAGCTATTCGACCAAGATTATGGCTGGCGACTTCCAGATGGATGTGCTGATTTCCGATGGAAAGCTGGATTTTCAGGTCATTGACCTAGATACGGGAGAGGAATACCGGCAGGTCAAGATGGAGAGTATGACAGGTGAGTTTGTCGGTCAAGTCAGGGAGGCCTGTCAGGAGGTTTTGCTGGATATTCGGCAGCATTGCTTTAAGGAAGTAGGCTTTCTTTATGAGCAAAGTCAGCGACTGAGTAGCTATGTGGTAGCTACTTATCAGGGGCAGTTGGAGTATCTCTGGGAGAATTCTTCTCGTAAAAGCACTAATGGGGCAGCTGTTTTTCGCCATCAGGATAGCAAGAAATGGTACGGAGCTTTTTTGACGACTGACTGGTCTAAGTTTGAGAAGGATCGCAGTGGTGCGATCGAGGTTCTCAATGTCAAGAGTGACCGAGTTGCGGAACTTATTCATCAAAAAGGAATTTATCCCGCCTTTCATATGAATAAAAAATACTGGCTCAGCCTGCCTCTGGATGGGACGCTGTCGGATCAGCAACTTTTTGATTTGCTGGATACCAGTTTTGCTCTGACCAAGAAAAAATGAGCATGATTTACAAGAGTTTCATTTTCAGCTGAAATAGCGTATAATAGAGATAGTGAGAAACGGACAGTCGGATTAGGGGCTGTCCGTCCTTTGTTTGGAATGAGGAAACGAAATGAATCTTATCAGAAAACTGGACTGGTTTTTTAAACTGGAGAAGCGGCGCTATATTATCGGTATTTTGGCCTTGTCTCTGGTCAGTGTGTTTAATCTGATTCCGCCACGGGTCATTGGACAGGTTATAGACCGGATTGCTGGGCAGAATCTGACTGCTGGGGAACTGGCTTATAATCTTCTTCTTTTGATTTTGTCTGCTTTTATTATGTATGGTTTGCGGTATGTCTGGCGGCTCTACATCTTTGGCACAGCAAATAATCTGGGACGCATCTTACGTTTTCGGCTTTTTGAGCATTTTACGCATATGTCGCCAAGTTTTTATCAAAAATACCGAACGGGTGACCTCATGGCTCACGCAACCAATGATATCAATGCCGTAGTCAGTGTGGCTGGCGGTGGTGTTATGTCAGCGGTAGATGCTTCTATTACAGCCTTGGTGACCCTCATCACCATGTTTCTGGTCTTGGACTGGCGGTTGACTCTGATTGCGATTCTCCCTCTGCCCCTTCTATCCTGGGGGACCAGTTTGATTGGTCGGAAGAATCACGAGAGCTTTAAAGCGGCTCAGGAGGCTTTTTCTGATCTCAACAATAAAGTTCAGGAAAGCGTAGCGGGGATTAAAGTAACCAAGTCCTTTGGCTATCAGAATGCGGAGACGGAGTCTTTTGCGGCCATCAACCAAGAAGTCTATCAAAAGAATATCTTGGCTGCTAAGTATAATTCCCTGTTTGACCCTATGGTGCTGATTTTTGTCGGCTTATCCTATGTTCTGACCTTGATTTTCGGGGGCATGTTTATCTCTAAAGGTCAATTTACAGTCGGTGAGCTGGTTACCTTTATGACTTATCTGGATATGCTAGTGTGGCCGCTGCAAGCGATGGGGTACCTAGTGAATATCAGCCAGCGGGGAGCCGTTTCCTATGAACGGATTGAGAAGTTGCTAGCTGAGGAGTCAGATGTCGAGGAAGCCCAGCAGCCACTTGCCAGTATTCAAAATGGTCGACTGGACTATGAGATAGATTACTTTGCTTATGAGAACGAAGTGACTTTGAAGGATATTCACTTTACATTAGAAAAAGGGCAGACCTTGGGGATTGTCGGGCCGACTGGATCTGGGAAGACCACCTTGCTACGACTCTTGCTACGGGAGCAGGATATTCAGGAAGGAGCTATTTATCTGAACGGTCACGATATCCGAGAGTATGGCCTTAAGGAACTGCGAAGTCTGATTGGCTATGTACCTCAGGATCAGATTCTTTTTGCCCTGTCCATTCGGGACAATATCCGCTTTGCCAATCCAGAACTGTCAGAAGAGAAAGTCATCCGAGCAGCCCAGCTTTGTGGTGTTTATGAGGATATTAAGGCTATGCCGGATGGTTTGGATACGCTGCTTGGTGAGCGGGGTGTCTCGCTTTCTGGTGGTCAAAAGCAGCGTTTGGCTATGAGCAGAGCCCTCATCACACATCCAGAAATTTTGATCTTGGATGATTCCTTGTCAGCAGTGGATGCCAAGACCGAGCATGTGATTTTAGAAAATCTCAAGCAGGAGCGAGCTGACAAGACGACCATTATCACTGCTCATCGTCTGTCAGCCATTGTCCATGCGGATTTGATTTTAGTGCTGGAGAATGGACACATCAAGGAGCGAGGTACTCACCAAGAACTTCTAGCAGCACAGGGCTGGTATGCTCAAACCTATCAAAATCAGCAACTATATGAACGCTTTAAGGAGGAGTCTGCAAGATGACAAAACAATCAACTTTTAGACGCCTCCTAGGTTATATGTGGCGCTACAAATGGATTAGTCTACTGGCTCTAGTCTTTATTTTTGCGACAACTCTGGTGACAACGGCCTTGCCGCTCTTGGCTCGTTCTTACATTGATCAGTTTGTCAGTCGAGAGGCAGCCACAAGCGGTCTCTATCTGCTGGGGATTTACTATGGTCTCTTTCTTTTGCGGGTGCTTCTCACTTTTCTGGGGCAATATGCTTTTGCAAGGGTGGCCTACAGCATTGTCCGTGATCTTCGACAGGAAACTTTTGCGAATATGCAGCAATTACGGATGGCTTATTTTGATCAGACAGCAGCAGGGGCTATCGTTTCTCGCTTGACCAATGATACCCAGTCAGTAGCTGATATGTTTAGCAGTATTTTTTCTAACTTCCTCAGCTCCATGCTTATCTTGGTGGTGACAATCGCAACCATGCTGGCTCTGAATTGGCGGCTGACTTTGCTGATTGTCCTCTTTTTTCCTATCATGCTTGGCTCGATTATCCTGTATCAACGGCTCTCTAATCGCTTGCTCAAACAGGTTCGAGCCAGACTGAGCGACCTGAATGTCAAACTTTCTGAGAGCATTGAAGGGATGCGGATTATCCAAGCCTTTGGTCAGGAAGAGCGGCTTTTAGAAGAATTTGAAGTAATCAATGGGGAACATTTGGCTTTTAGCAATCGCTATCTGAATGTGAACAGCCTCTTTCTGCGCCCAGCCATGTCCTTGCTGAAAATCTTGGCTTATGCTCTTATTCTGATTTATTTTGGCTTGAGCTGGCAAGTAGCTGGAGTGACTGCAGGTGTCATGTATGCTTTCATCCAGTATGTCAACCAGCTTTTCAATCCCTTGATCGATGTCATGCAAAATTACTCAGTTCTTCAGACATCGATGGTGGCTGCGGAGCGCGTTTTTGAACTGATGGATCGTCGAGACTTTGAACCTGAGCAAGCAGAAGAAGGACCTGAGATTCAGGCAGGCAATATTGACTTTCGGCATGTAAGCTTTTCCTATGACGGAAAGAGAGAGATTCTAAAGGATATTTCCTTTAGCGTCAAGCAAGGTGAGACGATTGCTTTTGTCGGATCAACGGGTTCGGGCAAATCCTCCATTATCAACCTTTTCCTGCGCTTTTATGAATTTGAGAAAGGTAAGATTCTTATTGATGGCAGAGATATCAGAGACTACAGTCAAGCAGAGTTACGACGGAATATTGGTCTTGTTTTGCAGGATCCCTTCCTCTACCACGGTAGCATTGCCTCCAATATCCGCATGTATCAGGAGAGTCTCTCACAAGCAGAGGTCGAAGAAGCAGCTCGCTTTGTCGATGCCCATGATTTTATCAGCCAGCTAGCTCAGGGCTATGATAGTCCGGTTACTGAACGCGGCTCCACCTTCTCCAGTGGCCAACGACAGCTTTTGGCCTTTACCAGAACCATCGCAACCAAGCCTAAAATCTTGATTTTGGACGAAGCCACTGCCAATATCGATTCGGAAACTGAGGAGCTGATCCAGCATTCTCTCCGGAAAATGCGGCAGGGTCGAACTACTATTGCCATTGCCCATCGGCTATCTACGATTCAGGATGCTAATTGCATCTATGTCTTAGATAAAGGGCGCATTATTGAGTCTGGTAGCCATGAAGAGCTTCTAGCACAAAATGGGACGTATAAGAAAATGTATCAGCTGCAGGCTGGGATGTTAGATGCCTGATAAGCAAGGAGACATTCAAAGAAAGGGAGGCTGGGACAAAAGTCCGACCTCAAATATAAAAAGCGAACAAAACTAGTTTTCTGGTAATCAGAATTCTGCTTTGTTCGCTTTTTGCATTTAATTATAGATTTGAAGGGCTTAATAATTAAGATTTTTAAAAATTGAAATCTTTTTGTCCCAGCCTCCTCAATTGTCTTTGGATTGTCGAGCAAGACGCAGTGGTTGAGTGAGCTCTACTACACTGATTTTATCAGCTTTTACAGCCCTACTCAACTGTGCGGAGGTGGGACGACGAAATCGAATTCTAACGAATTACCGATTTCTGCTCCACTCTCTTTTTTAGATAGTCTTTTAATTTTTCCAGATTTTCTTTTAAATCATCAAACTGTAGCTTAGCGTAGTGGTAGGGGCAGGTCTGAATGTAGCTGCTTTCAAAAAAGTCCAGCGGCAGCTTGCTATGTTTGAGGGAGCTGACCGAGGGGAGGGATTTGAGGTCAAAAATCACGCCATCTGTTGTCAACTGGTGTGGCAGAGGGAAATTACTAGAGTCCAAGAGGAATTGTGCCTTATTTTTTTCAGTTTCTAGTCGTTTTAATAATGCCAGACGATTTTTTTCAAACATCAGATTGTCGATATAGAGGGAGAGAGACTTTTGCATGATGAGGTTGCTGTCGTAGTCAACCGCTCTTTTATAATCAAGAAATGTCTTCTGAATCTGTGGTGGCAGAGCCAAGGCTGTGATGCGCAGGGCAGGAAAGAGACTGGTAGAAAAAGACTTGATATAGAGGACATGCTGGCTGTCATCTAGATAGTGAAAAGGCAGTTCTCGCTTGCTATCAAAGTCGGCCAGATAGTCGTCTTCAACGATATAGACATCATAACGCTCAGCGAGGGCAAGAATTTCTTCCTTTTCTTGACGGCTGTAGGAATGTCCCAGAGGATAATGGAAACGGGGAATCGTATAGAAAAACTTAATCCGCCTTGTTTGAAAAATCGTCTCTAACTCTTTCAGGTCAATACCTGTCGGTTTACGTTCAATCGTCTCATAAGGCAGTTTCTGATTTAGCAGTAAATCATTGATCCGATGATAGGTTGGTTGCTCAACCAGAATGGTGTCTTTGCCATTTGGGAAATCAATCTGGGAGAGGATGTAGAGGGCTTGTTGGGTGCCGGAAGTCAAAATCAGATTGTCTGCAGAAGTGTAGATTGCGGAGTCCAAGAGCAAGCGCTGGACTGACTGTCGCAGCTCCTCCAATCCTTCTTGTTGGGAATAGTAGTTGAAAAGATAGTTTTCTCGACCAATCAGTGTTTCATTAACACACAGGCGGAAGTCTTCGTAGGCTTGGTGGCGGTCATCTGTCACAGCCAGCTTGATATCTTCCTTTTCCTTCTGGTTATTCTCCAAGACATAGTAGCCACTCTTAGGCACGGCATAAATGTACTTCTGATAACGAAGCTCAATCAAGGCCTTCTGAGCAGTATCTTTACTGCAGTGGTAGCGGTCTGCCAGCTTGCGGACGGAGGGAATCTTTTGCCCTGTAGTAAGCCTTCCCTTCTCAATATCCCTGATAATTTTATCCATGATAATTTGGTATTTTGCTTTTGCTGCCATTCTGTCCCCCTACAGATTTCTTTTCTCTTATTCTACCTTATTTCTAGGAAGTTGACAAAGTTTCTTGGTCATTTCAAAATGGAAAAACCAGCTTTGACTTCCTTTCAAAACTGGTTCAATCTAGAATATTTGCGTCGCGTTTATTCTTGCAGAAAGCCCAGTGTAGCTAAGGCTTCCTCGATATAGTCTAAGTCCTGCGGAGAATCTGCCTCGATTAAATGGTAGTGAATTCCATTTGTTAGCTCGGATAAGGCACGAAAATCGCTCTCTGTGATCTGCTCCAAAAATTGTTGCACATCGCGGCGGCAGGTCAATTTCAGATAGGTCTGGATTTCCCCATAGACAGGATGTTCAATCATGATATTTTGCACTCGTCCGCCATTATCAACGATGGTCAAAAGTTCGGCTTCGATATCATCCGCCTTGTGTTTAAGCTTAAAAAGCCGATGAAAATGGGCAGGTACGTTGCTTTCTTTATAGACATAACCTCTATTGGTACTGATAATAGGAGCACCGTCGGCTCGCAGCAGGGCAATATCCTGAACGATAATCTGGCGCGTGACATGAAATTGTTCCGCCAAAAATTGTCCGTTTAAAGGTTGCCGAGCTTCTTTTAAAAGCTCTAATAAATCATTTCTTCGTTTTTTTGTCATATCTTCATTGTAAATCAAAACTTTAGAAGATTCAAGGTTTAACGAATCTTTTTCAGAGCCTGATAGACAAATTTAGCAATGACAAAGTCTACCATACTGTGAACGACTGTACCAAGTCCGACCAAACCGAAGAGGATATAGAAGGCATTAGCTGGATAGGCTGTCGTTGTGTAAAAGAGAATGCAGACCACTACCTCACCAAAGGCATGAATCAGGGCCAGCACAAAATTAAAGATCCAAGTCTTTTTCTGACTGTCCAGTGTTTCAGGATGCTTTTGCAGATAAAGAGCGCCGATAGTCCCGAAGAGCAGGTGAGACAGGGCTCTCAGGGTGATGATGAAAGGAAGGCCGGACATGAAAAATCCGATGGTAGAGCCTAGGACGACAATCACTGTCATGAGAGGTGAGATGAACATGGCCAGAAAGATTGCAACGTGACTGGCCAAGGTGAAGGAAGCAGGCGGAATGACAATCTTAATCGGCATGACCAGTGGGATAACGATGGCTAATGCTGTCAAAAAAGCAGTCAGTGTCATAAACTGATTTTTAGATTTTGGTTTCATAACAATCTCCTTTTTGTTAGGTGTATATACACTAGAATAGTACACTGTTTTGTCAGAAAAGTCAAGAAAATTTTTAAAAATAGGATGATTTTTTCAGACTCATTTGTCAAATAAGATAAAATATCGTATAATAAGACGGTAAAATATGGATGTCATTCAGGTTCTGTTCTTTTTCTGAATGTATGTCCGCCGATAAGGAGAAATGATTTAATGAATAATTTGCCAAATTGCCCTAAATGTAACTCAGAATACGTTTATGAAGACGGAGTTCTCTTGGTTTGCCCAGAATGCGCCTACGAATGGGATCCGGCAGAAGTTGCAGCAGGAGAAGCTGGTCCAGTGGCTATTGATGCAAACGGAAATCAGTTGGCTGACGGCGATACGGTGACGCTGATTAAAGATTTGAAGGTTAAAGGTGCTCCTAAGGATCTCAAACAAGGAACGCGTGTGAAAAATATCCGTATTGTCGAAGGCGACCACAATATCGACTGTAAGATTGATGGATTTGGTGCGATGAAGCTCAAGTCAGAATTTGTCAAAAAAATCTGAGAAGCACTATGAATAAAAAAGTAATTTTTGCTTATCGCCTCCTTCTTCTGATTTTAGCTTTTGTCGGAGTCTATCTGGAAATCGCTAAATACGGCTGGGGGATGCTGATGTACTACACGGTCTTGTCCAATCTTCTGGTTCTTTTATTTATCGCCTACCTCATTTTTAGAATGTGGACGGACAATGACTGGGACAGCTCTAAGCTCTTGCGGGTAAAGGGCGGCGTGACCATGTGTATCATGATTACCTGCGTCGTTTATCACTTGCTCCTAGCTCCGATTGCGACAGACTTTTATCGGCTGGAAAATTTCCTTTGTCATTACATTGTGCCGCTCATGTTTTTCTTTGACAGTCTTGTATTTGACAAAAGTCGGCAGTATCGCTGGTTTGATCCCATTTCTTGGACAAGCGTACCTTTAGTTTACATGGCTTTTGCCTTATTTAATGGCTTTGTAACGCAAATCCCTATTCCGAAATCAAAAGATAATCCCTTTCCTTACTTTTTTTTGAATGTTTTTAAATACAAATGGCCCTATGTCATCAAGATGTGCGTGATTATCTTTGTGGCTTATCTGGTCTTTGGTTTTGTCTTTTACGGAATCAAAACCCTTTCTTTTTCAAAGAAGCAAAAAGCTTAGATAGTTATAATAGGAGATGAAAAACAGATTTTTTCTGTTTTTTATTTTGTCTCTATTTTTTTCTTGCCAATATCTGCTTTGTGTGATATAGTTAACTAGTTAATAATCAACCGGTTAAACATCGAGGAGGAAATATGACATTCAATAAAAAATTGTTAAGTTTAGCAGGAATTGTTTTAGCTTGTAACCTTTGCTTGGCGGCTTGCCAGTCTCAGTCATCTCATCAGGAGAACAGCAAGGAAAAGGTAAAAGTTAAGCGAGAGGTGAAAAAAGAAAGCAAAGCTAGTAAAAATGGGGCAGTTCCTGGTGTTGATAAGCCGACGGATGATGGCTTTCTTTTTAAAAGCGAGTCTCAAATTAAGGCTAGAACTAGTGAAGGTCTGATTTTAGAGCATGATGGCCATACGCATTTTATTTTTTATTCTGATTTAAAAAATAGTAAATGGGCCTATCTGATACCAAAAGATGGGCAAGCGCCTGCGGGCTCTGGCTCTGCTCAGCTGACAAATCAAATGAACACTGCCGATGATGGCTATGTTTTTAATCCTAAAGACATCGTGTCAGAAGACCAATACGGCTACGTGGTGCGCCACGGTGATCATTACCATTACATTTTGAAGCAGTCTGTAGGTAATCTTGCACAAGTACCAACTTATCGTCCAAACCTCTCTGGCAATGCCACGGGACATATTTATCAGCCGAGTCCTGTACCATCTTCTCCACAGCAGCAAGGCACAAATAAGCGTCAGTTTGCTGGGATTGATTACCCTACAAGTGATGGATTCTTATTTAAGGGTACAGGGGTAACGGGCAAGCTCGCTACAGGCTTGTTGGCAGATCATAATGGTCATACTCATTTCATTCCTTATGAGCAGCTGATTGCTTCGAAGTGGGAGTCGTTAATTCCAGCAGAATACAAGAAAGCTGCTGAAGATGCTTACTATGGCCGAAAAGGACAGCCGCAGCCTTCACCGGAACCATCGCCAGCACCAGCTCCTATACCTGATCCTACGCCTACGCCATCAAACGAGGAAGAAGAAATTGCTAAGAAAAAGGCATATTTGGCTCAGCAATTAGGAATCGATGAAAGCTTGATTCAAGTGAGTGATACGGATAAAGGAAAGGTATTCATCTACCCGCACGGCGACCACAGCCATTCGACTTTGATCAGTGAGATTGATACGACCAAGCCTTTTGACCCTCATGGAAATCCACACGCTCATGATGCAGTTGGTATGGCAACCTTGAAGGCCCTAGGATTTGATGATGAAATCATTGAAGATATTTTACATGCTACGGCTGACACCCCATTCCCATCAGACGAAACGGATTTGGAAAAGATGAAAGCTTGGCTGGCAACTGTAAAATACTTAAATATCGGCCAACGCAAAGATCCTTTGGAACGAAAAGGTTTAGATCTAATGCCAAATATTGAAGTTCTGGGAATTGGCTTTACCCCGATAAAGGACATCAGACCAGTCCTGCAATTTAAGCATTTAAAACAACTGTGGATGACAAAGACAGGCGTTACCAACTATGATTTCTTAAAAGAAATTCCGACATTGGAAGGCTTAGACATTTCGCAGAATGGCATCACTGATTTGTCTTTCTTGAAGGATTATCCAAATCTGAAAACAGTCGCAGCAGCGGGAAATGAGATTACCGATATCTCGCCTTTGGCTAAGCTGAAAAATCTAGAGTCATTGAATCTTGACTACAATAATATTTCTGATATTTCTGCTTTGTCGAAGCTTTCAAAATTAAAAGCAGTAAGTTTAGAGCACAATCAACTGCAAGATGTTTCTGCTCTGAGCCAAAAAGAAGATTTAACAAGGCTTTTCTTATCCAACAATCCGAACATAAATCTCAATACCCTCAAAGCTTCCCATCTGGAAGAATTAACAGCTGACAATTCCAATGTTGAGAGCTTGAACTTCCTGAAATCTAATCCAAATCTGACAACTCTAAGCCTAAATGGCAATCGCCTGACTTCGCTGGCAGGAGTTGAAGCTGCTAAGAACTTAGTTACCTTGTCCGCAACACAAAACAAGATTAAAACTTTAGACATTCCAGCCACTCAGTCTTCCTTGAAGAATTTAAACTTGGCTGAGAATGAGCTGAAAAACTTGGAAGGAATTAATCAGTTTAGGGCTTTAGACAATCTCGCTGTCAACAAGAATAAAATCACAACCTTGGCGCTGCAGGAGCCAAATAAGACGGTGACCTATATCAATGTCAGCGACAATCATATTCCCAAAGCAGAGCTTGAATTGAATGAAAAGCAAATTCCAAAGGCTTTGGCACAGCATTTCCCAGATGTACAGGGGGGCAGCATTGATAATAATAAGCCTGCGGATGCAAAAGCTGAAGAAATTACTGCTTTAAAAAATCAAGAAGCTACTGAAAACAAAACTGAAGAAAATAAGGAAGTGGTAAACGAGAGCGAAGCTGACGGAAGGGTTTCACAAGAGAAGGAAGCATCTGATAAACCAGCCTCAGCTGAAGCAAGCATTCAGCAAGCTCTAAAAGATGCCGAGCATCCAGCTGCATCTCCTGAAGCAGAGGTAAACGAGCAAGCGGAAGCTTCTTCAAAACCATCATCAGAAGAAGTGCCAGCTGCCGAAAAGTCTGCATTAAATGATGAGCCAGCTCAAGCAGCAGACAAAGAAAATCAAAAGGATCCGAAAGATAAGGAAAAAGCGGATAAAGAAGCTAATCACTGATGCTTATCTAAGACAATCATAAAAAACATAATTTTTTTCTTGAAATAGTTTTTAATTTGTGATATAGTATAAAAAATTAAATAATCCTTTAATTCTATCCAGAGAGATGGGCAAGGAGCAAAGTAAAAATGATGGGCGGAGTGTAAACAAGTGCGTCTTGTGCTAGCCTATCTAGATTTTCTGAAGTCTCCTTGTAAAGGGGACTTTTTCTTATGCTTTTAGGAGGTTTAGATGAAGACAAAAGAAGTTGTCGATGACATCACCATGAACCGTGCCATTACACGGATTACTTATGAAATCATCGAGCGCAACAAGGATTTAAGCCAGATTGTTTTGGCGGGCATTAAGACCAGAGGGGTTTTCATTGCCAAGCGCATCCAGCAACGACTGGCTCAGTTGGAAAATATTGATATTCCAGTCGGTGAAGTGGATACCAAGCCTTTTCGGGATGATGTCAAGGTCGAGGAAGATACAACACTGATTCCATTTGATATTACTGACCGTGAAGTGATTCTGGTGGACGATGTTCTCTATACAGGGCGGACCATTCGCGCAGCTATTGACAATCTGGTCAGTCATGGCAGGCCATCTCGTGTCAGTTTGGCGGTTCTAGTTGACCGTGGTCATCGCGAATTGCCGATTCGAGCAGATTACGTTGGTAAAAATATTCCAACTAGCCGTCGAGAGGAAATCATTGTCGAAATGACAGAAAAAGATGGTCAGGACCGAGTCCTCATCGTAGAGGAGGATGCATCATGAGTCAAGAAGTTAAATACGATGTCCATGATATGCCAAAACCTGGTTTACTCTTAGGACTTTCATTCCAGCATTTATTCGCCATGTTTGGTGCGACGGTGTTGGTTCCGATTCTGGTGGGAATTGACCCAGCGGTAGCCCTGTTTTCAAGTGGTTTAGGTACGCTGGCTCACTTGACAGTGACCAAGTACAAGATTCCTGCTTATATGGGTTCGAGTTTCGCTTATATCGCTGCCATGCAAATGCTGATGAAGACAGATGGGATTGCAGCAGTGGCGCAAGGTGCCATCACGGGCGGTCTGGTCTACTTTATCGTAGCCCTCATCGTGAAATTCGCAGGGAATGCTTGGATTGATAAGATTTTGCCGCCAGTAGTGGTAGGGCCTATCATCATGGTGATTGGCCTGAGTCTAGCGGGTACAGCCGTTGGCGATGTGATGTATAAGACTGTTGGAGACCAGAAGGTCTACGACATCACCTACTTTGCTATCGGGATGGTAACCCTTCTCTGCGTCATTCTTTTTAACATCTACGGTAAGAAAATCGTTGGTATTATTCCGGTTCTGCTGGGCTTGATTGTTGGATATATCTTTGCCCTGATTGCCGGAGCAGTGACAGGTCAGGAGATTATCTCCTTCGCCAACGTGACAAAAGCTTCTTGGTTCCATGTTCCGCCAATGAATCTTCCGTTTTTAGATTATGATTTTAAATTGTATCCAAGTGCAATCTTAACAATGGCACCGATCGCCTTTGTAACGATGACAGAGCACTTTGGGCATGTTATGGTTCTGAATAGCTTGACAGGCAAGGATTTCTTTAAAGAGCCTGGTTTGGATAAGACCTTGGCTGGGGATGGTCTGGCTCAGGTCATCGCAGGTATCTTTGGTGCTCCGCCAGTGACCAGCTACGGTGAAAACATCGGGGTTATGGCGCTCAATAAAATCTACAGTGTTTATGTGATTGCTGGTGCTGCAGTACTGGCCATTGTCATGAGTTTCGTGGGCAAGGTTTCTGCCCTGCTCCAATCGATTCCAAGCCCAGTTTTGGGAGGCATTTCGATTGCTCTATTTGGGGTAATTGCTTCCAGTGGTCTTAAAATTCTGATTGAAGCGCAAACCAATCTTGACAACAAAAAGAACCTGCTGATTGCCAGTGTCATTTTGGTATCTGGTATCGGTGGTCTGACCCTGCAACTATCAGGTCTGCAAATTTCAGGAGTTGCTCTATCAACTGTTCTAGGAATTGCACTCTACCTCATCCTGCCAGAACCTAAAAATTAGGCTGACAAGCTTGCTACATTTGTTCAACGTTTTTAATATAAAAGGAGTATAACATCATGTCATCAAATCAAATCGCACTTAAAAACCTTGTATCTATGGAACACCTCACTAACGAAGAAGTGATGGCCCTGATTAAGCGCGGGATTGAATTCAAAAACGGCGCAAAGGTTCATTACGATGAGCAACATATCGTTGCGAATCTCTTCTTTGAACCTTCGACTCGGACTCACAAGGCTTTTGAAGTAGCAGAATTGAAACTTGGATGTGACCTGCTTGACTTTGATGTCAAGACAAGCTCAGTCAATAAGGGAGAAACCTTATATGACACGATTTTGACTATGTCGGCTATCGGTGTAGACGTCTGTGTTATCCGTCACCCTGAGGTGGATTACTATAAAGAATTGGTCGAAAGTCCAACGATTACAACTTCCATCGTAAATGGCGGTGATGGTTCTGGTCAGCACCCAAGCCAAAGCCTGCTTGACTTGATGACAATTTACCAAGAATTCGGCCATTTCGATGGTTTGAAAGTGGCTATTGCCGGTGACCTCGATCACTCTCGTGTAGCCAAGTCTAATATGCAAATCTTAAAACGTCTCGGTGCCGAGCTCTTCTTTGCTGGTCCAGATGAGTGGAGAAGTGCGGAGTTTGCTGACTATGGTAAGTTCGTAACCATTGATGAAGTGATTGACCAAGTGGATGTGATGATGTTCCTACGTGTGCAACATGAGCGCCATGACTACAACTCTATTTTCTCTAAGGAAAATTATCATAAACTTCATGGTTTGACGCAAGAGCGCTATGACCGTATGAAGGATACCGCTATCCTGATGCACCCAGCTCCTGTCAACCGCGATGTGGAAATTGCAGATCACTTGGTTGAGGCTCCAAAATCTCGTATCGTAGAACAAATGACCAATGGTGTTTTTGTCAGAATGGCCATCATTGAGGCAGTTCTCAAAGGACGTAAATAATCTCAGATATTTCGGTTGGGAGTGGGGGTGGACTCAAAAAGAGTCATCCTGCTCCCTCTTATTATATAGATAGCAAGAATTTGTGGCTGCAGTTAAGTGAATTGAATCCCCCAACTAATTCTTTGGGTTAGTTGGGTACAGAAGGAGGAGACAATGACAAAAAGACTTTTAGTATTGGAAAATGGCATGATTTTTGAAGGAGAGGCTTTTGGAGCTGACCTTAGTGTGACAGGAGAAATTGTCTTTAACACAGGTATGACGGGCTATCAAGAGTCGATTACAGACCAATCTTATAATGGTCAGATTTTAACCTTTACCTATCCGATTGTGGGAAATTATGGCATTAATCGCGATGATTATGAGTCTATCCGCCCGACCTGCAAGGGGGTGGTTGTTTATGAACATGCCCGCCGCGCAAGCAATTGGCGAAATCAAATGTCTTTGGATGAGTTTCTCAAAATGAAGGATATTCCAGGAATTTCAGGAATTGATACAAGGGCACTGACAAAGGTTATCCGCCAACACGGAACCATGAAGGCGACACTTGCCAATGCGGAGGATACGATTGAGCACATCCAAGATCAGCTGCAGGCAACAGTCCTACCAACGGATAATATCAAGCAGGTGTCTGCTAAGCAAGCCTACCCCGCTCCGGGAACTGGCCGCAGCGTGGTATTGGTGGACTTTGGTCTCAAACACTCTATTTTGCGAGAGCTAGCCAAGCGTAACTGCAGTGTGACAGTGGTGCCTTATGATACCAGCGCCGAGGAAATTTTGCAGCTCAATCCCGACGGAGTCATGCTGTCTAATGGTCCAGGCAATCCAGAGGATGTGCCAGAGGCTCTGGAGATGATTCGGGGAGTTCAGGGCAAGATTCCGATTTTTGGTATCTGTATGGGGCATCAGCTCTTCTCAATGGCCAATGGTGCCAGGACGCATAAGATGAAGTTTGGTCATCGTGGCTTCAATCATGCGGTATGTGAGATTGCGACAGGCCGAGTTGACTTTACTAGTCAAAATCACGGTTATGCAGTTAGCCGTGAGGATTTGCCGGCATGCTTAATTGTGACCCATGAAGAAATCAATGATAAATCTGTTGAAGGAGTGCGCCACAGATATTATCCGGCCTTCTCTGTTCAATTTCACCCTGATGCTGCACCTGGCCCTCATGATGCCAGCTATCTCTTTGATGAATTTATGGAGATGATGGATACTTTCCAAGAGATTCATTCAAAGGATTCTTAACCCAGCGCTAGGAGATTTATATTCAAATTTGCTTGCCAGTATATTTAAGTTTATGCAGGGACATAGACAATAGAAAACGAGGTAAAAGATGCCAAAACGTAAAGATATTCAAAAAATCATGGTCATTGGTTCTGGTCCGATTGTCATTGGTCAGGCTGCGGAGTTTGACTATGCAGGGACTCAGGCATGCCTGTCCTTGAAAGAAGAGGGCTACAGTGTCGTCTTGGTTAATTCCAACCCGGCGACCATCATGACGGACAAGGAGATTGCGGATCGGGTTTATATCGAGCCTATCACGCTGGAGTTTGTTGCGCGGATTCTGCGCAAGGAGCGGCCAGATGCTCTTCTGCCTACTCTGGGTGGTCAGACTGGACTCAATATGGCCATGGAATTATCCAAGTCAGGGCTTTTAGAAGAGCTAGGAGTGGAACTCTTGGGAACCAAGTTATCAGCCATTGACCAAGCGGAAGACCGAGACCTTTTCAAGCAGCTGATGGAAGAGCTAGGCCAGCCCATCCCTGAGTCAGAAATTGTCAATACAGTTGATGAAGCGCTGGAATTTGCGGCTGGTATCGGCTATCCAGTCATTGTCCGTCCGGCATTTACACTGGGGGGAACTGGCGGCGGTATCTGTAGCAATAAGGAAGAGCTGCAGGAAATCGCAGAAAACGGCCTCAAACTCTCTCCAGTTACTCAGTGTCTGATCGAGCACTCCATAGCAGGCTTTAAGGAAATCGAATACGAAGTCATGCGGGATGGTGCAGACAATGCGCTGGTCGTATGTAATATGGAAAACTTTGACCCAGTCGGCATCCATACAGGAGATTCTATCGTCTTTGCACCTAGTCAGACTATCTCAGACTATGAATACCAGATGCTGCGGGACGCCAGTCTCAAGATTATCCGTGCGCTAAAGATTGAGGGTGGCTGTAATGTGCAGCTGGCTCTGGATCCGCATAGTTTCAAATATTATGTCATCGAGGTCAATCCGCGGGTTTCCCGGTCATCAGCCCTTGCCTCTAAGGCGACTGGCTATCCGATTGCCAAGCTTGCGGCTAAAATCGCAGTCGGACTTACATTGGATGAAATCATCAATCCGGTGACAGGCTCGACCTATGCTATGTTTGAGCCGGCTCTGGACTATGTGGTCGCTAAAATTCCGCGCTTTCCATTTGATAAATTTGAGCAGGGTGAGCGCCGTCTGGGAACCCAGATGAAGGCGACAGGCGAAGTCATGGCTATTGGCCGCAATATCGAGGAGAGTCTGCTCAAGGCCTGCCGTTCTCTGGAAGTTGGCGTGGACCACAATGAGCTGCCTGCTCTCAGTCAAGTAAGCGATGATGAGCTGATGAAGAAGATTGTCAAGGCGCAAGATGACCGGATTTTCTACATCTCAGAGGCTATTCGCCGTGGTTACAGTCCAGATGAAATTGCCGAGCTGACTAAGATTGATGTCTTTTTCCTGGATAAGCTCCTCCACATTTACGAAATCGAGCAGGAACTGGCCAGTCATATCGGAGATAGTTATGTGCTCAAGAAGGCCAAGCAAAATGGCTTTGCGGATACTAAGATTGCAGCCTTGTGGGACATAACAGCTGAGCAGGTGCGTCGCATCCGACAGGAGCAGAAGATTGTGCCGGTTTACAAGATGGTCGATACCTGTGCTGCTGAGTTCGAGTCTGCGACGCCATATTTCTACTCCACCTATGGCTTTGAAAATGAATCTGTCAAGTCCAGCAAGGAATCTGTTCTTGTGCTGGGCTCAGGTCCTATCCGAATCGGGCAAGGGGTCGAGTTTGACTATGCGACTGTTCATTCTGTAAAGGCTATTCAGGCAGCTGGTTATGAAGCGATTATCATGAACAGTAATCCAGAGACTGTATCGACCGACTTTTCTGTCTCTGACAAGCTATACTTTGAGCCGCTGACCTTTGAAGATGTCATGAATGTCATTGAGCTGGAGCAGCCTAAGGGTGTTATCGTACAGTTTGGCGGGCAGACAGCCATTAATCTGGCAGAGCCACTGTCCAAGGCTGGTGTTAAGATTTTAGGTACCCAAGTAGCGGACTTGGATCGAGCTGAGGACCGGGATCTCTTTGAGCAAGCGCTGAAAGAGCTGGATATTCCGCAGCCGCCGGGTCAGACGGCCACTAATGAAGAGGAAGCAGTAGAGGCTGCTCGTAAAATTGGATTCCCCGTTCTGGTGCGACCTTCCTATGTCTTGGGTGGCCGTGCCATGGAAATCGTAGAAAACGAAGCGGATCTACGCTCTTATATGCGGACAGCGGTTAAGGCCAGTCCAGACCATCCAGTTTTGGTTGATTCTTACATTGTCGGTGATGAGTGCGAGGTGGATGCTATTTCTGATGGCCGTCAGGTCTTGATTCCAGGGATTATGGAGCATATCGAGCGGGCAGGGGTTCACTCAGGGGATTCCATGGCGGCTTATCCGCCGCAAACCTTATCTCAGAAAGTCAAGGATACTATTGCAGACTATACCAAACGTTTGGCTCTGGGACTGAACTGTATCGGCATGATGAATATTCAGTTCGTCATCAAAGATGAGCAGGTCTATGTCATTGAGGTCAATCCACGGGCCAGCCGGACTGTTCCTTTCTTGTCCAAGGTGACCGATATTCCGATGGCGCAAGTAGCGACTCGTTTGATCCTTGGGGAAACCTTGGCAGAGCTGGGTTATGAAGACGGCCTTCATCCAGAAAGTTCCATGGTTCATATCAAGGCTCCGGTCTTCTCCTTTACCAAGCTGGCTAAGGTCGATAGTCTCTTGGGACCTGAAATGAAGTCTACTGGTGAAGTCATGGGCAGTGACCGCACCCTGGAAAAAGCTCTCTACAAGGCTTTTGAGGCTTCCTATCTTCATCTGCCAAACTTCGGCAATATTGTCTTTACTATCGCAGACGATAGTAAAGAAGAAGCCCTGCAGCTGGCTCAGCGCTTTGCCAATATCGGCTATAGTATCTGGGCAACCAAGGGAACAGCCTCTTATTTTGAAAATCACGGCCTACACGTCCGTCTGGTGAAAAAAATCGGTAGTGACGATGATAAGAACATCCCAGCTTATATCCGCAAGGGCAAGGTTCAGGCTATTATTAATACGGTTGGGACCAAGCGCACAGCTGACAAGCATGGTCAAATTATCCGCCGCTCAGCTATTGAGCACGGAGTTCCACTCTTTACAGCCTTGGATACAGCTGATGCCATGCTGAAGGTACTGGAAAGCCGCAGTTTCACTACAGAGGCGATTTAGAGATAGATTTTAAGTCCAATATCGGCATTTGTCTGTGTACGAGTTGGGAAGGCGATCTTATACAGCTAATCTTGAGAGAAGCTGAATGCAAAGGAGAAATAATGTCACTCTATCGTGTCACAGCTAGCAACTAAGAGGGGATCGATGACACAATCCATCTGTCCAACGGCACCAGCAATTATCCGCTTAATGGTCAATTTTACTTTAATCCAGAAGAGCTGATTGCACTGGACTGATCTGGTCTACCTGTCTCAAGGCGACTATTCAAGCGTTCTTGGGAAAGAGGGCATACAAGCGTTGCTCCAAAGCGGATGTTAGGGTGAATCTGGAAAGAGAGTCCCAGCAGGAAATGAGCTAATATTTTCAGTTGAGGACTATGCTTGGTTAAGTTTCTGATGCTATTGAGACTTTTTGGCAATTTGTATAGGATGAATTTAAAGTGTTTATAAAAAAACAACATGATTCCAACAATTACGGAATCATGTTGTTTTCATATTACACTTGTTTTTCTTATCAAAGAAATTATAGATGTATTCAAAGATGACGAGAGCTGAAAAAACAAAGCTGCAAAAGCTTAGGACACTAGCCGAGCTTGTCAATCCGTTGACCATTAGTGTTGCATAGGTTGTCTCAAGATTAATCCCCATAAGAATAACAGATGTAGTTGGTGTCCCGACGTTTTTGGGACCAACCTATACTATGCGAAGGAAAGCTTGGGGGAAGACCCAACCAAAGAAGACACCAGCCTTCCGCTCAGAAAACTTTAGGGTAATATCAATGGCTGTGCCATTATCAGGACTATGGTTATCCATAAATACGCAGCTAATATTTTCGGGCAGGGCTACGAAATACTTGAGCGCTTCTTTAATGGCGAAGCCTGTCAAAGTTTCTCATGATTTCAGCATTGCCTTGCGACATTTTTGGTCTTTTCTGCTATAATAAACGTAAACAGAGCCCTTTTAATGGCTTTTTTCAATGAGAAATTAGACTCAATAGGAGAAATATTATGGCAACAATTCAATGGTTTCCAGGCCACATGTCCAAGGCTCGGAGACAGGTTCAAGAAAATATTAAATTTGTAGATTTTGTGACGATTTTGGTGGATGCGAGGCTGCCTTTATCCAGTCAAAATCCTATGCTGACTAAAATTGTTGGGGACAAGCCCAAGTTATTGATTTTAAACAAGGCTGACCTGGCAGATCCGACCTTAACCAAGGAATGGCAGGCTTATTTTGAAGGTCAGGGAATCAAAACCTTGGCTATTAACTCTAAGGAGCAATCTGCAGTCAAAAAAGTAACCGAAGCAGCTAAAAAATTGATGGCTGATAAGCTAGCTCGCCAGCGGGAAAGAGGAATTCAAATCGAGACTCTGCGAACTATGATTATCGGGATTCCCAATGCTGGAAAGTCAACGCTGATGAACCGGCTAGCTGGTAAGAAAATTGCGATAGTCGGCAATAAACCAGGGGTCACCAAAGGTCAGCAGTGGCTCAAGTCCAATAAGGATTTGGAAATTCTAGACACACCGGGGATTCTTTGGCCAAAATTTGAAGATGAAATGGTGGCTTTGAAACTCGCTTTGACGGGTGCTATCAAGGACAATTTGCTACCAATGGATGAGGTCACGATTTTCGGACTCAATTATTTCAAAGAGCATTATCCTAAGGCACTGCAGGAGCGCTTTAAGCAGCTGGATTTAGAACTGGAAGCGCCAGACATGATTATGGATATAACCCAGAAATTGGGCTTCAGAGAGGATTACGATCGCTTTTACAGCCTCTTTGTCAAGGAAGTGCGTGATGGGCGCTTAGGTCGTTATACACTGGATGGTCTGGAGGAATTGGATGCCCACGATTAAGGAAATCCAAGAGCAGCTAGCTCAAGTTTCTGACTTGCAGGATCCACTTTTTCAGGATTTGAAGCAGGATGAGCGGAGCGGTGTTCAAAAACTGCTACTCAAGCGCCAAAAAGAAATCCAAGCAGAGCTAGATGAAGACCTGCGTCTGGAGTTTATGCTGCGCTATGAAAAAGAACTGTACAGTCAGGGATTTCAAGTCCTGGCTGGCATTGATGAAGTCGGACGAGGCCCCTTAGCTGGTCCGGTGGTTGCAGCAGCAGTCATTCTGCCTCCTGACTGTAAAATCAAAGGTCTGAATGACAGTAAGAAGATTCCCAAGAAAAGGCATCATGAAATTTATCAAGCAGTGCTAGATCAGGCCTTAGCCATTGGTCTGGGCATTATGGACAATCAAACGATTGACCGAGTCAATATCTATGAAGCGACCAAGCTAGCTATGACAGAAGCGGTAGCCCAGCTCCAGATAAAGCCGGATTGCCTTTTGATTGACGCGATGAAGTTAGACTTGCCCTTGCCCCAGCAGTCCATCATCAAGGGTGATGCGAATTCTTTGTCCATCGCTGCGGCTTCTATCGTAGCCAAGGTGACGAGGGACAAGATGATGGCGGAATTTGATCAGGTTTATACAGGCTATGACTTTGCCCAGAATGCTGGTTATGGCACCAAATTGCATCTGGAAGGCTTGGAAAAATACGGTGTCACACCGATTCACCGCCGAAGCTTTGAACCTGTGAAATCCATGATAAGTCCATAATAAAAAGCCCTGAGAGGTAAAAGATGATTATTACTAAAATACTGAACAACAATGTCGTCCTTTCTGAAGCTGAAGGACAGGAAGTGATTTTAATGGGATGCGGCTTGGCTTTTGGTCGCAAGGTAGGAGACGAGATTCCAACCGACCTAATCGAAAAACGCTATGTTTCTTCTGAGCAGGAAAGAGAACTCCTCATGGAGCTGCCAGCTGAAATCATGGAAATGGCCGATCAGATTATCTCTTTTGCCCATAATCATCTAGAGAGCAAGCTGAAGGACAGTGCTTTTTTAGCTGTGGCGGACCATATCTACGGTGTTACCCTGCGTCTGCAGGACGATCTTTACATGAAAAATTTTCTGCTTTGGGATATCAAGCGGTTCTTTCCAAAAGAATATGAGGTCGGAAAGTTTGCAAATCACCTCTTGAGCGATTATCTGAGCAAGGACCTGCCGGATGATGAGGCGGCTTTTATAGCCCTGACCCTTGTCAATGCGGAGTTAGGGACTGGTACAGCTGCTGCGAGAGAATTGACTCAGCTCATGGAGGAAATCCTGACCATTGTCAAATACAGTCTGGAGACCTCTTTAGAAGATCATGATATTTACGTCGAACGCTTCATGACCCACCTCAAATTCTTCTGCCAGAGGGTTTTGGCCAATGAAGGCCATCGAGATTTGCCAGATAATGATATGTTTGATATGCTGAAAATCAAGTATCCTTTAGCGTTTGAAACAACCAAAAAGATTAGTGATTATCTGCGTCGAACGCGCAATTACCACACTTCAGATGATGAGCAGCTCTATCTGACCATCCATCTGTCACGCATGAAAAGGAGATAAGCATGAGCAGTGAATATGAGAAAATGATTGCAGGGGAGTATTACAGCCCTCAGGATGCTGAATTGAGAGAATTAGCTGCTCGGTCGAGAGATTTTCAGTATCGCTTTAATCAAGAACGAGATAGTGAGAAACGCAGCGCTATCATCAAGGAGTGGTTTGGTAGCACAGGGGAGAATCTAGCTATGAAGCCTGATTTGGTCTGTGATTATGGGGTTAACATCCACCTTGGAGAAAATTTTTATTCTAACTGGAACCTGACCATGCTGGATGTTTGCCCCATTACCATCGGAAAAAATGCCATGCTGGGTCCCAATTGCCAGCTGCTGACGCCATTGCATCCGCTCGATCCAGTAGAGAGAAATTCAGGTGTTGAATACGGAGCGCCCATTAAGATTGGTGACAACTTCTGGGCGGGCGGCGGTGTAACGATCTTGCCAGGAGTGACGCTGGGTGATAATGTCGTGGTCGGAGCAGGAGCTGTTGTGACCAAGTCTTTTGGTGATAATGTGGTCTTAGGTGGCAACCCAGCACGGATGATTAAGGAAATTCCTATTCATAAGGAAGAAAAGGCCTAAGAAGAGCGGTTTTCTAGCTATGGACCTTGGTGGTATTTTTATCAAGTTGGTCTTGCACTCAAACAAAAGGGAAATCGACTCCATCACCAAGACCTTTATGCCAGACAGTTGGGATCTATCAGGCATATTTGAATCAGCTTGGGTAATCATAGGCTATAATCTAAAATTTTCAAAATCGAGCTGTCTTTCAGCTCTTTTTTATTTCTTTTACGAATAATAAAGTGAGGTGAAAAAATGAATAATTTTGAAATTTATAAAATGAAAAAAGCTGGTTTGACCAATCATCAGGTTTTAAACGTTTTGAGATATGCCGAGACTAGAGAGGGTGAACTCTCTCTACGAGACAAGGCTGTCGTGTCTGAATGCCGCAATCCTGCTCTCTTTATGGAGAAGTACAAGCGGCTCGATCTGCAAGCTTTGAAGGAAGAGTTTGACCGATTTCCATCCTTTTCTATCTTGGACGATGTTTACCCTTGGGATTTATGCGAGATTTATGATGCTCCGACTCTTCTCTTTTATCAGGGAAATCTAGACCTGCTAGAGCTGCCTAAGGCTGCAGTCGTTGGCAGCCGAGATAGCAGTAAGCAAGGCAATGCTTCGGTTCAAAAGATTGTCAAAGAGCTTAATAACGAACTGGTCATCGTCAGCGGGCTGGCTCGTGGGATTGATACCGCAGCTCACATGGCTGCCCTGCAAAACGGCGGTCAGACAATTGCTGTTATTGGGACGGGCTTGGATGTTTTTTATCCCAAGGCCAATAAAAAATTACAGACTTATATTGGTAAGAATCATCTATTGCTGACAGAGTATGGTCCAGGTGAACAGCCTTTAAAATTTCATTTTCCAGAGCGTAATCGCATTATTGCCGGTCTCTGCCGAGGCGTCATTGTGGCGGAAGCCAAAATGCGGTCGGGCAGTCTCATTACCTGCGAGCGGGCAATGGAAGAAGGGCGGGATGTTTTTGCAATTCCGGGATCAATTTTGGATGGAAAATCTGACGGTTGCCATCATTTGATTCAAGAGGGCGCAAAGTGCATCACATCAGGCTCTGACGTCCTTTCTGAGTTTGATTTTTAAAACAAGTTTTCCTATAAGAAAAGTTAGTAGTTGACATCTATCAAAAAATAGTTTACACTCTATGAGATTTTATTTCTGATAGAAGGTGTCTAAATTGGTAACAAAAACAAAGAAAAAATCTACGACCAAGAAAAATCTTGTCATCGTAGAGTCGCCTGCTAAGGCAAAAACAATAGAAAAATATCTGGGACGAAACTATAAGGTTCTAGCCAGTGTGGGACATATTCGAGACCTGAAAAAGTCTACTATGTCCATTGATTTTGAGAACAACTATGAGCCGCAATACATCAATATTCGTGGTAAAGGTCCGTTGATTAATGACTTAAAAAAAGAAGCCAAGAAAGCCAAGCAAGTCTTTCTGGCAAGTGACCCGGACCGCGAAGGAGAAGCTATTTCATGGCATTTGGCTCACATTCTTAATCTGGATGAAAAAGAGAAAAACCGTGTCGTCTTCAACGAAATTACCAAAGATGCGGTCAAAAATGCTTTTAAAGAGCCACGTCAGATTGATATGGATTTGGTTGATGCACAGCAGGCTCGCCGAGTTCTGGACCGCTTGGTGGGTTATTCCATTTCTCCTATTCTCTGGAAGAAAGTCAAAAAAGGCCTGTCAGCTGGTCGGGTGCAGTCTGTCGCTCTCAAGCTGATTATCGACCGTGAAAATGAAATCAACGCCTTCAAACCAGAAGAATACTGGACGATTGACGGAACCTTCAAGAAAGGAACTCGTCAATTTCAAGCCAGCTTTTACGGTATGAATGGTAAAAAGATGAAGCTGACTAATAACGATGAGGTCAAAGAAGTCCTATCTCATCTCAAAGGTGATGACTTTACAGTCGACAGTGTCGAAAAGAAAGAGCGTCGACGCAATGCTCCCCTGCCTTACACGACGTCCTCCATGCAGCAAGATGCTGCTAATAAGATTAACTTCCGGACTCGTAAGACCATGATGGTGGCCCAGCAGCTCTATGAGGGGATCAATATCGGATCTGGCGTACAGGGTCTTATTACCTATATGCGTACCGACTCGACTCGTATCAGCCCAGTAGCGCAGAATGAAGCAGCAAGCTTTATCACGGATAAATTTGGCGCTAAATATTCCAAACATGGCAGCAAGGCCAAGAACGCTTCTGGCGCTCAAGATGCCCACGAAGCCATTCGTCCTTCCAGCGTTTTCAATACTCCAGAAAGCATCGCAAAGTATCTGGATAAGGATCAGCTTAAGCTCTATACGCTGATCTGGAACCGTTTTGTAGCCAGCCAAATGACAGCAGCAGTCTTTGATACAATGAATGTCAAGCTGGGGCAAAATGGTGTCCAATTTGCAGCTAATGGCAGTCAGGTCAAGTTTGATGGTTATCTGGCTATTTACAACGACTCTGACAAAAATAAAATGCTGCCAGACATGGAAGAGGGGGACACAGTCAAACGTGTCAATACCAATCCAGAACAGCATTTTACCCAGCCACCTGCTCGTTATTCTGAAGCGACTCTTATCAAGACTTTAGAAGAAAATGGTGTTGGTCGTCCGTCTACCTATGCACCGACCATTGAAACTATTCAGAAACGATATTACGTTAAGCTGGTTTCCAAGCGCTTTGAGCCGACGGAACTAGGTGAAATTGTCAATTCATTGATTGTAGAATTCTTCCCAGGCATCGTAAATGTGAAATTTACAGCAGAAATGGAAGCTAAACTAGATGATGTAGAAGTTGGCAAAGAGCAGTGGCAGAAAGTTGTTGACGAGTTTTATCAACCTTTTGAAAAGGAAGTGGCTAAAGCCGAAACTGAAATGGAGAAAATCCAAATCAAAGATGAACCAGCTGGTTTTGACTGCGAGGTCTGCGGAAGTCCTATGGTTATCAAGTTGGGGAGATTTGGGAAATTCTACGCCTGCAGCAATTTCCCTGACTGCCGTCACACTCAGGCTATTGTCAAGGAAATCGGCGTGACCTGCCCGCAGTGTCAGAAAGGTCAAGTTATTGAGCGTAAGACTAAGCGAAATCGCATTTTCTATGGCTGTGATCGTTATCCTGACTGTGATTTCACATCTTGGGACAAGCCCGTTGGGCGCAACTGTCCAAAATGCGACCACTATCTAGTTGAAAAGAAAGTTCGTGGGGGTGGCAAGCAAGTGGTCTGCAGCAATGGCGACTATCAAGAAGAAAAAGTGAAATAAGTTGTATTGTTCAATCTATTTTTAAAAATAAGGAACAGGCTATGATGGATAAATTTGCAGAGTTTCTTAAAATAGCGTCTCAACTGAACAAGATGGGAATTATTCCATTGCTGATGGGATCTCTGGGACTGGAGCAGGTTTCTGGTCAGGACTGGAAGGCGCGTGATATCGACATTCACGTTTACGGTGATGAGCGTGGCTGGGAAGTACCAGACGAAGAACGTATTTACGATATGGACAGGATTGAGCCCATGATGGAGCGGCTAGGCTATCGTTTAGTTGACCTGCATGAGCATGAATTTCAAAAAGAAGACTTGTCTGTTGAATTTGGGGTCATGGAAACCTTGGAGGCATTTTCAGGTGTGCCAATAGCGGAGCTGACTCGAAGAGAAGTGGAAGGAGTTGAATTTCTACTGCCGACTCCAGAGCAATTTCTAGCAATCTACCGTGCCTCTTCTCAAGATTCTTACCGAAATGAAAATAACAATCATAAGGATTTTGCTAAGATTGCTTATTTAGAAAAAATGACGAAATGATGGACAGTGAGGAATTCTCCTGTCTGTCTTTTTTACTTTCTTTTTGTTATAATGGTCAGAGTGAAAATCTAGAAATATCCAAGGGAGAGTATCATGTCATCATCCTATATCAATGTTATCGGAGCTGGTCTTGCTGGCAGTGAAGCAGCTTACCAGATTGCCAAGCGCGGAATCCCAGTCAAACTCTATGAAATGCGGGGTGTCAAGTCGACTCCTCAGCACAAAACTGCGGAGTTTGCAGAACTGGTCTGCTCTAACTCCCTGCGAGGAGATGCGCTGACAAATGCAGTCGGTCTGCTTAAGGAAGAAATGCGTCGGCTGGACTCGGTCATTTTAAGAGCTGCAGAAGCGACTCGAGTGCCAGCTGGTGGCGCTCTAGCAGTTGATAGAGAAGGTTTTTCGCAGCTAGTAACGGAGCAAGTGACCAATCATCCATTGATTGAAGTCATTCGTGAGGAAATCACTGAAATTCCAGAAGATGCCATCATAGTCATTGCGACAGGGCCCTTGACTAGCGATGCTTTAGCAGAAAAAATACACGCGCTCAATGGGGGCGACGGCTTTTATTTCTACGATGCGGCGGCGCCAATCATCGATGTCAATACCATTGATATGACCAAGGTCTATCTCAAATCCCGCTATGACAAGGGCGAAGCGGCCTATCTCAATGCGCCCATGACCAAGCAAGAGTTTATGGATTTCCATGATGCTTTGGTCAATGCGGAGGAAGCACCGCTCAATTCCTTTGAAAAAGAAAAATACTTTGAAGGTTGCATGCCTATTGAAGTTATGGCCAAGCGAGGCATTAAAACCATGTTGTATGGTCCTATGAAGCCGGTTGGTTTGGAATATCCAGATGACTACCAAAGGCCTCGTGACGGAGATTTTAAGACGCCATACGCTGTGGTGCAGCTTCGTCAGGATAATGCAGCAGGCAGCCTTTACAACATCGTTGGCTTCCAAACTCATCTCAAATGGGGTGAGCAAAAGCGGGTCTTTCAGATGATTCCTGGTCTTGAGAATGCAGAATTTGTCCGCTACGGCGTCATGCACCGCAACTCCTACATGGACTCTCCAAATCTGCTGGAACAGACTTTCCGCTCTAAGAAACAGCCAAATCTTTTCTTTGCAGGTCAAATGACTGGAGTTGAAGGCTATGTTGAGTCAGCGGCTTCTGGTTTGGTTGCTGGTATCAATGCCGCTCGACTCTTCAAGGGAGAAGAAGCGCTTGTCTTCCCAGAAACGACAGCCATCGGTAGTTTGCCGCATTATATCACTCATGCTGATAGCAAGCATTTCCAACCCATGAATGTCAATTTTGGCATTATCAAAGAGCTAGATGGCCCTCGGATTCGTGATAAGAAAGAGCGCTATGAGAAGATTGCTGAGCGGGCATTGGCAGATTTAGAGGCCTATTTAGATAAATAGAGCAGAATTTTACCGAAAATCTCAAAAAAGTTAGGAAACGCCTAACTTTTTTACTAATTTTATGATATAATAAATAAAAATTTTTGAAAATAGAAAGTTTTCTGAAAATGAATAAATCCTATTTCTATCTTGATATGAAAAACCATGAGTTGGTAGTTCCTTACACCAAACAAAAGCGGCGCGTGCGAGTGTTGCTTCCTAAAAACTATGAACAAGATACTGAAAAGACCTATCCTGTCGTTTATTTTCACGATGGCCAAAATGTCCTTTATAGCAAGGAGTCTTTCAGTGGCCATTCTTGGAAAGTGATTCCGACAATCAAGCGCAATCCCGATATTGAAAAAATGATAGTCGTAGCCATTGATAATGATGGACCGCGTCGGATGAATGAATACTCTGCCTGGAAGTTCCAGGAGTCCAATATTCCTGACATTCAGTTTGGCGGTAAGGGGACGGAGTATGCAGAGTTTGTTATGGATGTCGTCAAACCTTTTATTGACGAAAACTATCGGACGAAGGCTGACCGCCAGCATACAGCTATGATTGGTTCTTCATTGGGTGGCAATATTACCCAGTTTATTGGCATTGAATATCAGGATCAGGTCGGCTGTCTGGGCGTTTTTTCATCAGCCAACTGGCTCCATCAGGAAGCTTTTGATCGCTATATAGAACGCCAGAAGCTACAACCTGACCAGCGGATTTTCATCTATGTTGGAACGGAGGAAGCTGATGATACGGACAAGACCCTCATGGCAGGCAATATCAAACAAGCCTATATCGATTCTTCGCTCAGTTATTACCGTCAGCTGATTGCTGCTGGTGTGGAGCTGGACAATCTGCACATCAAAATCCAGTCCGGAGCGATTCACAATGAAGTAGACTGGGCAGAGAATCTACCCGACTGTTTCCGCTTTATCAGTGAAAAGTGGTAGGAAAAGAAGCTAAAAGGAGAAAACAAATGCATGTAGAATTTTTAAGTCATTGGAGTGGAAATCTAGGCCGTGAAATGTATGTCAATCGTTATGGTCATGCTGGCATTCCAGTGGTAGTCTTTGCTTCGTCAGGTGGCACTCACAATGAATATGCTGATTTTGGGATGATTGAGGCCTGCTCTTGGTTCATCGAGACAGGGAAGGTTCAGTTTTTCACTTTGAGCAGCGTGGATAGCGAAAGCTGGCTGGCTGACTGGAAGCATCCCCACGATCGTGCTGAGATGCACCGTGCTTATGAGCGTTATGTCATTGAAGAGGCGATTCCGTTTATCAAGCACAAGACTGGCTGGTTTGACCCGATGATGACGACCGGCTGTTCTATGGGAGCTTATCACGCTGTTAATTTCTTCCTCCAGCATCCGGATGTTTTCAATAAAGTGATTGCCCTCAGTGGTGTCTATGATGCACGCTTTTTTGTCGGTGACAATTTGAACGACGAAGTCATTTATCAAAACTCACCAGCTGACTATATCTGGAATCAAAACGACGGTTGGTTCATCGACCGTTACCGTCAAGCAGATATCATTATTTGTACTGGCCTGGGTGATTGGGAACAAGATGGCCTGCCATCCTTCTATACCCTAAAAGAAGCTTTTGAGCACAAAAATATTCCAGCTTGGTTCTCTGAGTGGGGGCATGATGTGGCCCATGATTGGATTTGGTGGCGCAAGCAGATGCCTTATTTCCTAAGTCAGTTAAATCTTTAAAATGTCAAGTAGAAAGGAAGTCTTACTATGAATTATATCGTTATCTCCCCTTACTATCCGCAAAATTTTCAGCAGTTTACAATTGAGCTGGCCAACAAGGGCATTACAGTACTTGGTATCGGTCAGGAGCCTTATGACCAACTAGATCAGCCGTTGAAAGATGCTTTAACTGAGTATTTCCGTGTTGAAAATTTAGAAAATCTGGATGAAGTCAAACGTGCAGTTGCCTTCCTTTTCTACAAACATGGCCCGATTGATCGCATCGAGTCCCACAATGAATACTGGCTGGAGCAGGATGCCCAGTTGCGGGAGCAATTTAATATTTTCGGAGCCAAACCAAAAGATCTGAAAAAGACCAAGTTTAAGTCTGAAATGAAGAAATTCTTCAAAAAGGCTGGTGTGCCAGTTGTTCCAGGTCAGGTTGTTAAAACTCTGTCCGGTGTGGATTTGGCTGTCAATAAAATCGGTCTGCCCCTGATTGCCAAGCCAGACAATGGTGTTGGAGCAGCAGCCACTTTCAAGCTTGAAACAGGAGCAGATGTTGATCGTTTCAAGGCAGAATGGGATCAGGAAACAGTTTATTTCTTTGAAAAATTTGTGACTTCAAGTGAGATTTGTACTTTTGATGGACTGATTGATTCTAATGGAAATATTGTCTTTTCAACAACCTTTGACTATGCGCACACACCGCTTGATTTGATGCTCTATAAAGCAGATAATTCCTATTACATCCTCAAGGATATGGATCCAAAACTTCGTGAATACGGGGAAGCGATTGTCAAAACGTTTGGCATGAAAGAGCGCTTTTTCCACATAGAATTTTTCCGTCAAGATGGTGATTATATCGCCCTAGAATACAATAATCGACCGGCCGGTGGTTTTACAATCGATGTTTACAATTACGCTCATTCAATCGATCTTTATAAGGGTTATGCTGCTATTGTGGCAGGTGAGCCATTTCCTGGGTCACACATGGAGCCATTATTCTGCTTGGCAACCGCTCGCCGTTCGACCTCACATTATGCTTATTCAGAGGCAGACTTGCTTGAAAAATATCGGGATAACTTTAAAGTCAAAAAAGATATGCCAGCAGCTTTCGCAGAGCTTCAGGGCGATGTTCTCTATATGCTGACGACTCCAAGCCGCGAGGAACTTGATCAAATGGTGGCAGATTTTGGGAAGAAAGTGGACGATGCCGCACAATAGTCTTGGTACACCACGCAAAACGTCAGACACAGCAATCATTTATTTAGCACATACATATAGTGTCTAATAGAGTTAGAATACGAGAGATACTTTGAAATCTATTGCATCATTTTTGGATAAGATTCATGAATGAATGGAGGTGGCGGTCAGCCACCTCTTTTTGTCTGCTAGAAAAGAGGGAAATTATGAAACGAATCTTTCTTGTTTTTTTCCAATGTTATGCTGTTGATTTTTTGTTGTGGGTATTTTCAATTACAAACCAAGGTTTAACTTATGATTTATATCCTTCAGTCTCTGTCTTTTCTGCCAGGGAAACTTTCAAATATGAAAATGTCAAAACTGAATTGGATAAACTCGCGGAGGAAAACAAGAGCCTCATCGGTCGTATGGTGCAAGTTTCTGATGAGAATAGCGATAAAAATATTCGATATGAGTTATATGGTCAGGGGAGATTGCCTCAAGGGCTGAATAAAGCAAAAGATTCAACAAGTCGCTCTTCGAGTTTGGTCGTTAATTATTACAATTTTAATGGTTCTTTAAAAAGCGAGGAGCGAGTGATTATCATAGCAACTCACAATCCGATAATTTAGGAAATGGAAGGCGAAGTCATTGAAATAGAAAAATGATAGGGCTATTGTAAGTAATCAATGCAGCCTAAAGTTTGTGAAAATATTATTTTTCTCGCCGAAACTGGTGTATCTATGCGATATACCAGTTTTTCTTTGTGAAATTTTCTAAGCATAAATTTTGACAGGGCTTACAGCTTTGGATAAAATGTGTCTATAGAATGATGCTTAGAAAGGCAAAAATATGTCAACTTTAGATAAAGATCTTTTGTTAGAGATGTTCCGTAAGATGGAAGAAATCCGTCGCATGGATTTGAAAATTGCACAACTTGTAAAAAAAGGAAAAGTTCCAGGCATGACTCACTTTTCAGTTGGTGAGGAAGCAGCAAACGTTGGTGCAATGTTAGCTTTGAATCCGGATGATTTAATCACTTCTAATCACCGTGGACACGGTCAAGCCATTGCCAAAGGCATTGACCTGAATGGTATGATGGCGGAAATCCTAGGGAAATACACTGGAACCTGTAAAGGAAAAGGTGGTTCTATGCACATTGCAGACCTTGATGCGGGTAACCTCGGTGCCAATGGTATTGTGGGCGGTGGCATGGGAATTGCTGTTGGAGCAGCTCTGACCCAGCAAATGCAGAATACTGGAAAAATTGTTGTCTGCTTCTTTGGTGATGGTGCTACCAACGAAGGTGTCTTCCACGAAGCAGTTAACATGGCTTCCATCTGGAATTTACCAGTTATTTTCTATTGTATTAACAACGGTTATGGCATTTCTGCCGACATCAAGAAAATGACCAACGTAGAACATATCCATCAACGTAGTGCTGCATATGGTATTCCAGGTATGTTCATCGAAGATGGCAATAATGTTCTGGATGTCTATGAAGGTTTCCAAAAGGCTGTAGAGCATGTTCGCAGTGGTAAAGGACCTGTCTTGATTGAGAGCGTAACTTATCGTTGGTTGGGACATTCGTCTTCTGACCCTGGTAAATACCGTACTCGTGAAGAAGTAGACGAATGGAAAAAGAAAGATCCAATCGAAAATCTTCGTAAATACCTGCTGGAAAACAAGATTGCAAGCGAGGAAGAGCTAGAAGCTATCCAAGCTGGAGTAAAAGAAGCAGTAGAAGCGTCTGTGAAGTTTGCAGAAGAAAGCCCGTTCCCGCCGCTTGAATCTGCCTTTGAAGATATTTACGCAGACTAAAGAGAGGAGAAAAAGAAAATGGAAACTAAAACTATGTCTTTTCGTGACACCATTATCCTCGCTATGTCTGAGGAAATGCGTCGCGATGAAAATGTACTCTTGATGGGAGAAGATGTCGGAGTCTTTGGTGGAGACTTTGGTACATCAGTTGGTATGCTGGAAGAGTTTGGACCTGAGCGTGTCCGTGACTGTCCGATTTCTGAAGCAGCCATTTCTGGAGCAGCCGCAGGAGCAGCCATGACAGGCCTCCGCCCAATCGTAGATATGACTTTCATGGACTTCGCTGTGATTGCCATGGATAATATCGTCAACCAAGCCGCTAAAACTCGTTATATGTTTGGCGGTAAAGGGCAAGTTCCGATGACCATTCGCTGTGCGGCTGGCAATGGAGTTGGTTCTGCAGCTCAGCACTCTCAGTCTTTGGAATCTTGGTTTACTCATATTCCAGGATTGAAGGTTGTAGCCCCAGGTACGCCTGCCGATATGAAAGGCCTTCTCAAAGCTTCTATCCGAGACAACAACCCAGTGATTATCTTGGAATATAAGTCTGAATTTAACCAAAAAGGGGAAGTGCCAGTCGATCCAGACTACACAATCCCACTTGGAGTTGGGGAAATCAAACGCGAAGGAACGGATGTAACAGTTGTTACTTATGGAAAAATGCTTCGCCGTGTGGTTCAAGCTGCGGAAGAATTGGCAGAGGAAGGAATTTCAGTTGAAATTGTTGACCCACGTACCCTTGTACCGCTTGATAAGGATATCATCATTAACTCAGTTAAGAAGACTGGTAAGGTTGTTCTGGTTAACGACGCTCACAAAACAAGTGGTTATATCGGAGAGATTTCAGCTATCATTTCAGAATCAGAAGCATTTGACTATCTAGATGCACCAATCCGCCGTTGCGCAGGAGAAGATGTGCCGATGCCGTATGCACAAAACTTGGAAAATGCCATGATTCCGACTGTAGAATCCATCAAAGAGGCCATCCGTAAGACTTATCACAAAGAATAAACTATAATAAAAAAGAATGGAAATATTCAGTTTATATAAGTTTTTTATGTAAACTGAACTCGTATAAAAAAAGAAAACTTCAATGCAGAAGCTGCATTGAATAAACTCACTTAGAATAGGAGAGGTCATGACTGACGAAAAGCTTAGAGCGACTCCTGCTGCCAGAAAACTAGCAGATGATTTGGGAATTAACCTTTACGATGTAACTGGTACAGGCTCAAACGGTCGTGTCCACAAAGAAGACGTGGAAACTTACCAAAATACCCATGCGGTCCGTATTTCACCGCTTGCAAAACGAATTGCCAAGGAACATAATATTGCTTGGCAAGAAATTCAAGGAACTGGCCATCGTGGCAAGATTATGAAAAAGGACGTCCTTGCCTTTCTGCCTGAAAATATTGAGTCGGATACGATTAAGTCTCCTGCTCAAATCGAGAAAGTGGAAGAAGTTCCTGATAACATCACTCCTTACGGTGAAATTGAGCGGATTCCGATGACACCGATGCGGAAGGTCATCGCTCAACGGATGATAGAATCTTACCTGACGGCACCAACCTTCACTCTCAACTACGATGTCGATATGACAGAAATGCTGGCCTTGCGTAAAAAAGTGCTAGAGCCAATCATGGAAGCTACTGGAAAAAAAGTAACGGTCACAGACCTGCTTTCTCTTGCTGTTGTCAAGACATTGATGAAGCATCCTTACCTCAATTCGACCTTGACAGAGGATGGCAAGACCATTATCACTCACAATTATGTGAATTTAGCCATGGCGGTCGGTATGGAGAATGGCCTGATGACGCCAGTCGTCTACAACGCAGAAAAAATGAGCTTGTCAGAGTTGGTTGTAGCCTTTAAAGACGTTATCAGCCGTACGTTGGATGGTAAGTTGGTACCGAGCGAGCTGCAAAACTCAACCTTCACGATTAGTAACTTGGGAATGTTTGGTGTACAGTCTTTTGGACCAATCATCAACCAACCAAACTCTGCTATTTTGGGTGTCAGCTCAACGGTTGAAAAACCTGTCGTTGTGAATGGAGAAATCGTTATCCGTCCAATTATGAGCTTGGGCTTGACCATTGACCACCGTGTAGTTGATGGAATGGCTGGAGCTAAGTTCATGAAGGACTTGAAAGCTCTGATTGAAGACCCAATTTCAATGTTGGTATAAGATTTTCTTTGCTAGTCTGAAAAGCAAAGAAGCGCTCAGCAAATGAAGAATTAATTAGAAAAGGAAAGAAAAATGGCTTTAGAAGTAATTATGCCAAAAGCCGGCGTGGATATGACCGAAGGACAAATTGTCCAATGGAATAAAAAAGTCGGTGAATTTGTCAAAGAAGGGGAAATCCTTCTGGAAATCATGACTGACAAGGTCAGCATGGAATTGGAAGCAGAAGAAGATGGCTACCTGATTGCCATTCTTAAAGGTGATGGGGAAACTGTCCCTGTAACAGAAGTTATCGGCTACCTTGGTGAAGAAGGCGAAAATATCCCAACGGCAGGAGCAGCAGCGCCAGCAGCTAGCCCTGCACCTGCAGCAAGTGCCTCAAATGATGATGGTAAGAGCGATGATGCTTACGATATCGTTGTCATCGGTGGAGGTCCTGCTGGTTATGTAGCAGCGATTAAAGCAGCCCAACTTGGTGGTAAGGTTGCTCTTGTTGAGAAATCAGAACTCGGTGGAACGTGCTTGAACCGCGGATGTATTCCAACTAAGACATACCTTCATAACGCTGAAATCATTGAAAGCATCGGTCATGCAGCAAACCGTGGTATCGTCATTGAAAATCCAAACTTCACAGTTGACATGAACAAACTCTTAGAAACCAAGTCTAAAGTTGTCAATACACTTGTTGGTGGTGTTGCTGGTCTTCTCCGCAGCTATGGCGTAGATGTTCATAAGGGAATTGGTACCATTACTAAAGACAAGAATGTTTTGGTAAATGGTTCAGAATTGCTTGAAACCAAGAAAATCATCCTTGCTGGTGGTTCAAAAGTCAGCAAGATCAATGTTCCTGGCATGGAATCACCTCTGGTTATGACCAGCGATGATATCCTAGAAATGAATGAAGTGCCAGAAAGCCTTGTTATTATCGGTGGCGGAGTTGTCGGTATTGAGCTTGGTCAAGCCTTCATGACCTTTGGTTCAAAAGTCACAGTTGTCGAAATGATGGATCGTATCGTACCAGCCATGGATGCTGAAGTTTCTAAGAACCTTCGCCTCATCTTGGAGCGCAAGGGGATGACAATTCTGACTGAAACTAAGTTGGAAGAAATCATCGAAGAAAACGGCAAACTTCGTATCAAAGTTGAAGGAAAAGAGGACATTGTCGCAAGTAAGGCTCTTCTTTCAATCGGACGTGTGCCAGACCTAGAAGGTATTGGCGATGTTGAGTTCGAATTGGATCGTGGCCGTATCAAAGTCAACGAGTACATGGAAACTTCTGTTCCAGGTATTTACGCACCGGGCGATATCAACGGTACGAAGATGTTGGCCCACGCAGCCTTCCGTATGGGTGAAGTTGCTGCTGAAAATGCCCTTAAAGGTAACCACGTTGTTGCGAAACTCAACTTGACTCCAGCCGCTATCTACACGCTTCCTGAAGTTGCTGCAGTTGGTTTGACTGAAGAACAAGCTCGTGAGAAATACGATGTTGCCATCGGTAAATTCAACTTCGCAGCGAATGGCCGTGCGATCGCTTCTGACGCGGCTCAAGGATTTGTTAAAGTTATCGCTGATAAGAAATACGGAGAAATCCTCGGAGTTCACATCATTGGTCCTGCAGCTGCAGAATTGATCAACGAAGCGTCAAGCATCATCGAAATGGAAATCACTGTTGAAGAAATGCTCAAGACCATCCACGGACACCCAACTTATTCAGAAGTGATGTATGAAGCGTTTGCGGATGTTTTGGGAATGGCTATCCACTCACCTAAGAAAAAATAAAGGATGTCTCGTCAATGAAATATATCATTAACAATAGCAATGATACTGCCTTTAATATCGCTCTCGAGGAGTATGCTTTTAAGTATCTCCTTGATGAGGATCAAATTTTCCTGCTCTGGATCAATAAGCCATCGATTATTGTCGGGCGCCATCAAAACACGATCCAAGAAATCAACCGCGACTATGTGCGGGAACACGGTATTGAAGTGGTACGCCGTATCAGTGGTGGCGGAGCCGTTTACCACGATCTGAACAACCTGAACTACACGATTATTTCCAAAGAAGATGAGAATAAAGCCTTTGATTTCAAATCTTTCTCAACGCCAGTAATCAATACCTTAGCTCAGCTTGGTGTAAAGGCTGAATTCACTGGCCGCAATGACTTGGAGATTGATGGCAAGAAATTCTGTGGCAATGCCCAAGCCTACATCAATGGCCGTATCATGCACCATGGCTGCTTGCTCTTTGATGTGGATTTGTCAGTCTTGGCCAATGCTCTTAAGGTTTCTAAGGATAAGTTTGAATCCAAGGGAGTTCAATCTGTCCGTGCTCGTGTGACCAATATTGTGGACGAGCTTCCAGAGAAAATCACTGTTGAAGAATTTAAGGATCTTCTTCTGGCTTATATGAAAAAAGAGTACCCAGTGATGACTGAATACGTCTTTTCAGAGGAAGAGTTGGCGGAAATCAATCGTATCAAGGATACTAAGTTTGGTACTTGGGACTGGAATTACGGTAAATCACCTGAGTTTAACGTTCGTCGTGGAACAAAATTCCCTAGTGGTAAGGTCGAAGTCTTTGCCAATGTTATCGAGTCTAAAATCCAAGATATCAAGATTTATGGTGACTTCTTTGGTATCGAAGATGTCGTAGCTGTAGAAGATGTCCTTCGTGGAGTAAGATATGAACGCGAAGATGTCCTTAAAGCCTTAGAAACAATTGACATTACACGCTACTTTGCTGGTATCAGCAAAGTAGAGATTGCTGAAGCGATTGTTGGCTAAAATAGAAGAGTCTGGGACAAAAGTCCGACCTCAAATATAAAAAGCGAACAAAACTAGTTTTCTGGTAATCAGAATTCTGCTTTGTTCGCTTTTCGCATTTAATTATAGATTTGAAGGGCTTAATAATTAAGATTTTTAAAAATTGAAATCTTTTTGTCCCAGACTCTTCTATTTGCTGTCTCTATAGCCTCTCAGCCTTAGAATTGCTTTGATGTGGAGTAAGATTAGCAATAGTCTAGCTAGATATTTATCAGCTTTTTTATTCAAATTATCGTAAATGTCATATAATTTTGATATAATAGAGTGTATTTTGTAAAAAAGAGAGTAAATCATGCAAAACTTAGAAAAATTTAATGCTGAATTAGAAGGAATTGACATCCGCTTCAATGAACCTTTGAGTCAATATACCTACACAAAGGTAGGAGGAGCGGCTGATTTCTTAGTTTTTCCGCGCAATCGGTATGAGCTGGCTAGAATTGTCAAATTCGCCAATCGTGAAAACATCCCTTGGCTGGTGTTAGGGAATGCCAGCAATATTATTGTACGGGATGGCGGTATTCGGGGCTTTGTCATCATGTTTGACAAATTAAACAATGTGGCAGTGGATGGTTACACAATTGAGGCTGAAGCAGGGGCAAATCTGATTCAGACAACGCGTATTGCTCTGCATCATAGCTTAACAGGCTTTGAATTTGCCTGTGGTATTCCAGGTAGTGTCGGTGGCGCTGTCTTTATGAATGCTGGCGCTTATGGTGGTGAAATCGGTCATGTGCTAGTTTCTTGTAAGGTCTTGACGCCGGAGGGGGAAATTAAGACCCTAGATGCTCGTGATATGCGATTCGGCTATCGTCATTCACTTGTTCAGGAAACAGGCGACATTGTGATTTCGGCTAAGTTTGCCTTGGCACCTGGTGTCCATCGAAATATTCGTCATGAAATGGAACGCTTGACCCATCTGCGTGAGCTCAAGCAACCTTTAGAATATCCATCTTGCGGTTCGGTCTTCAAACGTCCTCTAGGGCATTTTGCCGGTCAGTTGATTAGTGAGGCTGGTTTAAAAGGCTGTCGAATCGGTGGGGTGGAGGTTTCAGAAAAACATGCTGGTTTTATGATTAATGTCGATCATGGTACGGCTAGCGATTATGAAAATCTGATTGCCCACGTTATTAAAACAGTAAAAGAGCATTCTGGGGTCACTCTGGAACGCGAAGTTAGAATCATTGGAGAAGCCTTATAGTCCGACAAGCAATTTGTCAGACTAGTTCTTTCTGATTTCTAGTTCCTAGGTTTGTCCAAGTATTTGGAATAGCGAATATCCATGTGTATCTTAGTAAAGGGGGTGAAAGCCTATCGATATCGCAAGTATGCAGGGCCATAGTAGCCCTCGAGAGGTCTTTGTGGTCTGACAGAACCAGAAATCTGTTAATACATGGAAAAGAAGGAATTTATGTCAATTGAAAAAACCAATCATTGAGTTCAAAAACGTTTCAAAAGTTTTTGAAGACAATAATACCATCGTTCTCAAAGATATCAACTTTGAATTAGAAGAAGGGAAATTTTACACGCTTTTAGGGGCTTCTGGCTCGGGGAAATCAACCATCCTCAATATAATTGCAGGACTACTGGATGCGACTACAGGAGACATCTTTTTGGATGGTGTCCGCATTAATGACATTCCCACGAATAAACGTGATGTTCACACCGTTTTTCAGTCCTATGCTCTTTTCCCGCATATGAATGTCTTTGAGAATGTGGCCTTTCCTTTGCGGCTTCGGAAGGTGGACAAAAAAGAAATTGAAGAGCGGGTTGCTGAAGTGCTGAAAATGGTTCAGCTGGAAGGCTTTGAGCGCCGCTCTATTCGAAAACTTTCAGGTGGGCAACGCCAGCGGGTAGCCATTGCCCGTGCAATCATTAATCAGCCGCGGGTCGTTCTATTGGATGAGCCCCTCTCTGCTCTGGATTTGAAGCTTCGTACGGACATGCAATATGAGCTCCGGGAACTGCAGCAGCGCCTCGGTATCACTTTCGTCTTTGTGACTCACGATCAGGAAGAAGCACTCGCTATGAGTGACTGGATTTTTGTCATGAATGAAGGTGAAATTGTTCAGTCAGGAACGCCAGTGGATATCTATGATGAGCCGATTAACCACTTTGTTGCGACCTTTATCGGAGAATCTAATATTCTGCCAGGTAGGATGATTGAGGACTACTTGGTCGAGTTTAACGGTAAGCGTTTCGAAGCGGTGGACGGAGGAATGCGGCCTAATGAAGCGGTGGAAGTGGTGATTCGTCCGGAGGATTTGAGGATTACGCTTCCTGAAGAAGGAAAACTGCAGGTAAAAGTGGATACCCAGCTTTTCCGCGGGGTTCATTATGAAATTATCGCCTACGATGAGCTTGGCAATGAATGGATGATCCACTCGACTCGCAAGGCCATCGTTGGAGAAGAAATCGGTCTGGACTTTGAGCCAGAGGATATCCATATCATGCGCCTCAATGAAACCGAAGAAGAATTCGATGCTCGGATTGAAGAATACGTAGAAATCGAAGAACAAGAAGCAGGGCTGATCAATGCCATTGAGGAGGAAAGAGATGAAGAAAACAACCTCTAACCTTTTTCTGGTTCCTTATTTTCTTTGGATTCTGCTCTTTGTCCTAGCTCCAGTGATGATGATTGTCTGGAAATCATTCTTTAATATCGAAGGTCAGTTCACGCTGGAAAACTATCGGATTTATTTCACATCGCAGAATTTGACTTATCTGAAAATGAGCTTTAATTCGGTATTTTACGCAGGTATTATTACCTTGGTCACCTTGCTCATTTCTTATCCGACCGCATATTTTTTGACCCAGCTCAAGCATCGCCAGCTCTGGCTCATGCTGATTGTCCTGCCGACTTGGATCAATCTTTTGCTTAAGGCCTATGCCTTTATCGGTATTTTTGGACAAAATGGCTCGGTAAATGAATTTCTGACCTTTATCGGTATCGGTCCCAAGCAGATTCTTTTCACTGACTTTTCTTTTATCTTTGTTGCCAGCTATATTGAGTTGCCCTTTATGATTTTGCCAATCTTCAATGTCTTGGATGATTTGGATCAAAATCTGATTCATGCCAGCTATGACTTGGGGGCCAATCGATGGCAGACCTTCCGCAATGTTGTCTTTCCTCTTTCGATGAATGGCGTGAGAAGTGGTGTACAGTCAGTCTTTATTCCTAGTCTCAGTCTCTTCATGCTGACGCGTTTGATCGGTGGAAACCGTGTCATTACGCTGGGAACAGCCATTGAACAGCATTTCTTGACAACGCAGAACTGGGGAATGGGGTCAACAATCGGAGTAGTTCTGATTATTGCCATGCTCTTCACCATGTGGGCAACCAAGGAAAGGAGAGAACGATGAAAAAATTTGCTAATCTCTATTTAGCGATTGTGTTTCTAATCCTCTATCTTCCGATTTTTTACTTAATTGCCTATGCTTTCAATGCTGGCGATGATATGAACAAATTTACTGGCTTTGATCTGGTTCATTTTCAAAAGTTGTTTGAAGATTCACGCTTGATTTTGATTTTGGCGCAGACATTCTTCCTAGCCTTTCTTTCTTCCCTCATCGCTACGATTATCGGAACTTTTGGTGCTATTTATATTTACCAAGCCCGCAAAAAATATCAGGATGCCTTCTTATCCATCAATAATATTCTGATGGTTGCGCCAGACGTTATGATTGGGGCCAGTTTCCTGATTCTCTTTACCACGGCTAAATTCCAGTTGGGCTTTGTATCTGTTTTGGCTAGCCACGTCGCTTTTTCAATTCCCATTGTGGTGCTGATGATTTTGCCACGGCTGAAAGAAATGAATGACGATATGATTAAAGCTGCCTATGATTTGGGAGCTAGTCAAGTCCAGATGCTCAAGGAAATCATGCTCCCTTATCTGACACCAGCCATCATTGCCGGCTACTTTATGGCTTTCACCTACTCACTCGATGACTTTGCTGTGACCTTCTTTGTGACAGGAAATGGCTTCTCGACTCTTTCGGTTGAAATCTATTCCCGCGCACGGCAAGGAATTTCCTTGGAAATCAATGCCTTGTCAGCTCTGGTCTTTCTCTTTAGCATTGTTTTAGTCATCGGCTATTACTTTATCACGCGTGAGAAGGAGGAAGCAGCATGAAAAAACTCTATTCGTTTTTAGCAGGGATTCTTGCGATTATCCTGATCTTGTGGGGAATTAGCTATCGGATTGAAAGCAGAACCAATAGCAAGGGCAGTGATAAATTGGTTGTCTACAACTGGGGAGATTACATCGATCCAGACTTGCTGACTGAGTTTACCAAGGAAACAGGTGTGCAGGTTCAGTACGAAACCTTCGATTCCAACGAAGCCATGTACACGAAAATCAAACAAGGTGGTACAACCTACGACATTGCTATCCCAAGCGAGTACATGATTGCCAAGATGATGAAGGAAAACTTGGTGGAAAAATTGGATCATAGCCAGATCAAAGGCTTGGAAAATATTGGGTCAGATTTTTTGGATCAGCCATTTGATCCAGGAAATCAGTATTCCATTCCTTATTTCTGGGGGACGCTGGGAATTGTTTACAATACTAAAATGGTCGAACATGCGCCTGAGCATTGGAACGATCTCTGGAAACCAGAATATAGAAATTCTATCATGATGATTGACGGAGCCCGCGAAGTCATGGGGATTGGTCTGAACTCAAATGGTCATAGTCTCAACTCCAAAGATGCAGACCAGCTGCAGGAAGCTGTCGATAAGCTTTATACTCTGACGCCTAACATCAAAGCCATCGTTGCTGATGAGATGAAGGGCTACATGATTCAGAATAACGCGGCCATAGGCGTAACCTTCTCTGGTGAAGCCCGTCAAATGCTGGAAGCCAACGAGGATCTGCGCTATGTCGTTCCGACAGAAGCCAGCAACCTTTGGTTTGACAATATCGTCATTCCAAAGACGGTCAAAAATAAAAAAGCCGCCTATCAGTTTATCAATTTCATGCTGAGACCGGAAAATGCTTATAAGAATGCGCTTTATGTTGGCTATTCAACGCCAAACCTTCCTGCCAAGGCCCTGTTGCCAGAAGACATACAGGAAGACGAGGCTTTCTATCCGACAGAAGAAACTATGAAGCATCTAGAAGTCTATCAGCAGTTAGGACCAAAATGGCTTGGGACTTATAACGACCTCTATCTTCAAGTCAAAATGTATCGCAAATAAAAAAATGAAGCCAGACTGTGTGTCTTGGCTTTATTTTTAGTTTTTTTTAAAAGAAGGTTAGTTTGATGACTCAGTGTGAGCATCAGTTGTCGTGTCTGTTGCTGTGCTTGAGCTGGCAGTCGTACTGTTGTTACTATCGGTAGCAGTAGTAGAGGCTGTATCGACCGTAGAAGAGCCAGTTTCGATTGCTGTATCACTAGCAGCACTAGATTGGTTATCTGCTGAACTAGAAGTGACAGTCTCTTTTTCGATTTCCTTAACGATGGTTGTTGTCGTTGTAGAATTACTGGTATCTGACTTAGATTTGCTGTCATTGTTGTTCAAAAGATTCATAATGGTCAGACTAGCAATGATAATCGACAGAATACTGGCGATAGTTGCGATTGTTTTTTGAAGGGCAGAAAACCCTTTTTTTATATGATGGCTAGTTGTTTTTCTGCTTGGCTTTTGTTCATTTTGATGTTTATTTTTACGTGAATAGTTTTCCATTGAAAGGGAGTCTCCTTTATTTTCTATGTATGAATGGCTGAACTGTGCTAAAGTTACATTTATATCAATCCAGCAATCATCCCTTGCTTTTTATTATACGTCTTTTAGCTAAAAATGTCTTTAAAAAATTTCTTATTTTACAATGAAAACGTACACAAGAAAAGAAGCCAGTCCAAAAAGTACACTGGGCGTACTTCAAGGACTGCTTCTTAGAAATAGTTAAAGAAAATTACTTTGTCTCTTCTTGCTTCAGAAGATTGGCTTGTGCTACTGCAAGTCGGGCAGCTGGTACCCGATAAGGAGAGCAGGAAACGTAGTTGATGCCTATTTCTTGGAAGAATGGGATAGAATCTGGGTCACCGCCGACCTCTCCACAAATACCAATCGTAAGGTCCGGCTTGATTTGTCTGGCTTTTTGAACAGCCAAGCTCATCAAGATTCCAACTCCCTGTCTGTCAACGCTCTGGAAGGGATCAACTGCTAGAATGTTTTTATCTGTGTAGGCTGGGATAAACTTACCGATGTCATCACGGGAGAAACCATAAGTCATCTGTGTCAAATCATTGGTACCAAAGCTAAAGAAATCAGCATCTTGCGCCAACTGATCAGCAATCAGACACGCACGTGGAAGCTCAATCATAGTACCAATATCATAAGGAAAAGGCTGGGTCTGATATTTAGTAAACAGCTGGTCAATAAAATTGACAAGATAATCCTTAATATAAGTCAGCTCTGCTTTTTCAGCAATCAAAGGAATCATAATCTCCGGCCGAATTGTCAGGCCTTCTTGTTGTAGGCGAATTACGCTGCTGAAGATGGCCTCTACCTGCATTTTGTAGATATCAGGCTGTGTAATGCCAAGGCGGCAGCCTCGATGACCCAGCATAGGATTACTTTCCTGAAGCTGTTTGATTTGATGAGTTAGCTTAACTGGATTCTTTTGCAGAGTTTGAGCTAAGATTTGAATTTCTTGTTCTTCTTTTGGCAGGAATTCGTGCATCGGTGGATCGAGCAGCCGAATAATCATAGGTAGCTGGCCAACAGTTTGAAACATTTGGTAGAAGTCCTGTGATTGGAACTCCAGTAGTTTCTTCAGAGCAGCCTTGACCTCTAGAGGATTTTCTGACAGTATCAGTCGCCGCATTTCAAGAATTCTGTCCTGACCAAAGAACATGTGTTCCGTCCGTGCTAATCCGATACCTTGAACACCAAATTGAATGGCCGTTTGGAGATCAGAAATGGTCTCTGCATTGGCTCGGACTTTGAGCTGGGCCACTTGGTCTGCCCAAGTAAGTAGCTGCTCTAATTCTTGATCATTTTCCACCAGAACAGTGGAAAGTTGACCGAGATAGATTAGACCGGTACTGCCATCAACAGACAGGATATCACCTTGCCCCAAAATAATCTCTCCACATTGCAAGGTTTTAGCGTCCTCATCGATACGAAGCGCCTCGCAGCCTGCGACACAGCAGGTACCCATTCCTCGGGCTACAACAGCAGCGTGAGAGGTCATTCCGCCGTGGCTGGTTACGATAGCTTGACTGACTATCATGCCCTCTATGTCTTCAGGAGATGTCTCGTGGCGAACAAGGATCACTTTAATTCCTGCTTCATGCAGGCGCTTAGCTTCCTTAGCAGAAAAGACGATTTGTCCAGTAGCAGCTCCAGGGCTGGCTGGAAGGCCTTGAGCTAGAACAGAGGCTGTTTGCAGTTGCTCCTCGTCAAAAACAGGATGAATTAGCTGATTGATAGCTGCAGGCTGAATCCGTAGAAGAGCTGTGTTTTGACTAATAATTCCTTCTTCAACTAAATCTAGAGCGATTTTAAGAGCCGCTTTAGCTGTCCGCTTGCCATTTCGTGTCTGCAGAATATAAAGCTTTCCTTTTTCAATAGTGAATTCAATATCCTGCATATCTTTATAATGTTCTTCCAGCTTCTGCGCATAAGACAAAAAGTCTGCATAAGCTTGTGGCATTTTCTCTTCTAGCGCTTGAATGGGTTCAGGAGTCCGAATACCTGCCACTACATCCTCACCCTGGGCTTGAAGGAGAAATTCTCCAAAAAGACCTTTCTGACCGTTGGCTGGATTTCGGGTAAAAACGACACCTGTACCGCTTTGTTGGTCGCTATTCCCAAATACCATGGCTTGAACATTGACAGCTGTACCTAAATCATCGGGTATTTGATTTAGCTCCCTGTAGACCTGAGCTCGTGGATTATTCCAGGAACGAAAAACGGCTTTGATAGCAGTAAAGAGCTGCTCTTTAGGGCTTTGAGGAAAGGTTTGATGGTGTTCATAGTAGAGCTGCTTGTATTGATCAATCAAAGCCTGATGCTCTTCTAAGGTGAAGTCTTTCACCGACTTGCCAGCATTCTTTTCAAAAAAGAGCAGGAGCTGGTCAAAATCTTCCTTGGGGATACCATAGACTACATCAGCAAACATCTGCATCAAGCGACGGTAGCAGTTGTAGGCAAAGTCTAGATTTGTAGCTTGGGCCAGAGTTTGGGTCCGCAAGTCGTTAAGGCCTAGGTTTAGTATGGTATCCATCATACCTGGCATGGAAAATTTTGCACCGCTGCGGACCGAGACCAGTAGTAAGGCCTGGTCATTGCCGCTAAAGTATTTTTGGGTTTTCTTTTCTAGTTGATCAACCGCTTCCAAGATCCCTGTTTTTAAATGAGACTCAAAAAAATATGGCTCATTCAAAAAGCGGATGCAGCTTTCGGTGGTAATAGTAAAGCCAGGTGGGACAGGCAGTCCAAGGTTCGTCATTTCGGCAAGATTGGCTCCCTTACCACCCAAGAGAGCATTCTGATTAGCATTCCCTTCTTCGAAGGAGAAAATGAATTGAGTCATATGTTACCTCCAATTCCTTAAATGTGAGACATATTTGTTCTTCTTTACATTTTAATATACATCACATATACTTGTCAAGGAAAAATCAACTGAAATTTAAGTTGACATCTGGGAGTATTCTGCTAAAATATTGTTTAAAGTGATGATTAATTGTGTTTTAATCTTCTCATTATGAGGAATATTGTTTCTTTACACTAACAATAGGAGTAACAACTATTACCAGATTTCATTAAGAAGGAGCTGTATGTGAAATTAAGTAAACGTCAAAAGCAAATTGTTGAGATTGTTAAGAAAGAGCAGCCAGTCAGTGGAGAAAAAGTCTCTGAAATCATGGGAATATCCAGAGCTACTTTACGTTCTGACCTGTCTTTTCTGACCTTAGTTGGGATATTAAAAGCTACACCCAAGATTGGTTATACTTATTCGGGTTCGGACTTGGAGACCTTATTTTTCTTTGATACTTTCCAAAAGAAAGTTCAGGATATTATGATTTCTCCAGTCTTAGTTTCCCAGGATACCTTTATCCAAGATGCAGTCATCACCCTTTTTATGTATGATGCAGATGTTCTCTATGTGATTGATGAAAAGAAGCTGTTACAGGGAATTGTCTCACGTAAAGACTTGCTAAGAGCAGCTCTGTCCAGCAGTATTGCGAGCACTCCTGTAGCTGTCTGCATGACCCGTATGCCCCATATCAAAACCTGCTACAAGGATATGGACATTCTGGAGGCAGCGGCAATCTTGCAGGATTTTGCGATTGACTCCCTACCAGTAGTGGCAGAGGAAAATGACCGCAAGATATTGGGAACAGTGACCAAGTCGGCCCTGTTCGACTATATCATCCAAGAAGCGCGTCAAGCAGCAGTAAATAGATAGATAGGAGCAGTAAACATGAAAAAAGAGATTATTGTCTATAGCGTTTCAGATTCTTTGGGCGGCACTTCGCAGAGACTATTGTCAGCGGTCACTGCTCAATATCCGGATTTGATCTTTAACAACAGCTATCGCTTCCCTTTTGTTAGTCAAGAAGAGGAGTTGCTGGATATTCTCAAAGATGCAGTCAAGGATGATGCTCTGGTCATCAGCACTCTAGTCAATGGAAAGCTGGCAGCATTAGCAAGAGACTTCAGTCAGACCCATCACTTAGCCTATCTGGATCTTATGTATCCATTCTTTCAGTTGATTGAGCAAAAAACAGGGACTAGACCGATTGAGGTGCCGGGCACCTTGCACCGGCTAGACAGTGAGTATTTTAATAAAATATCGGCGATTGAGTTTGCGGTCAAATACGATGACGGCAAGGCTCCTCAAGGATTTTTAGAAGCTGATTTAATCCTTTTGGGAGTATCCCGTACGTCAAAAACTCCTCTCAGTATTTTCTTGGCTAACAAAGGCTATCGAGTGGCCAATCTGCCTCTAATTCCCCAAGTTCCCTTGCCTCAGACGCTAGATAAAGTGGACAAAAAACGAATAATTGGTTTGATTTGTGAGCCTGAAAAACTAGCAAAAATCCGTAGTAATCGTCTTCATTCCCTTGGCTTGACCAATTCGACCAGTTATACCGATTTAGAAAAGATTTATCAGGAATTGGATTACTCGAAAGAAGTTTTTAAAAAGTATCAGGCTCATGTCATCAATATTACCGATAAATCAATCGAAGAAACAGCTTTCTTGATTGAGGATTATATGAAAAAGTTGAAGTGAATCACATTTTTAACTAGCCTAGTTGATGAAGGAAAATAATTATGAGAATAACTATGTTGGTGTTAAGATCACAGTTGAGCAATTTTGCATATAAAAACCTTCAAATACTTGCTATAGCTTTCTAAAATTCGACCATAAAAATCGCTTTATCTAAATTTTAGCGGGGGTTATCTATATTTCAGTATTTAATCCTATAGTTTATACAAAAAATAGAAATATTTGTTTGTTGCCTTTGTTGTATAAACTGTATCCTTTCCTTGTTCCGACTGACCTTTCGTGTTACAATAGGAGTATTGAAATTTAGAGGAAAAAAGATGATTTATTTTGACAATTCAGCAACAACCAAGCCTTATCCAGAGGTTTTGGCTACTTATACGGAGGTTGCTTCCAAAATATGGGGCAATCCTTCGAGCCTTCATAGTTTGGGCGGTCAGGCGACACGTCTCTTAGATGCGTCTCGCCGGCAAATTGCAGCGCTTTTAGGCAAGTCTTCGTCGGAGATTTTTTTTACGTCCGGAGGAACCGAAGGAGACAACTGGGTCATTAAGGGCGTTGCTTTTGAAAAAGCAGCTTACGGACGCCACATAATCGTATCCAACATTGAACATCCCGCAGTCAAGGAATCAGCCCTCTGGCTGCAGAGTCAAGGATTTGAAGTTGATTTTGCACCGGTTGACCAGGCGGGCTTTGTCGACGTAGATAAGCTAGCAGACCTGATTCGGTCGGATACGACTCTTGTCTCGGTCATGGCTGTCAATAATGAAATCGGTAGCATCCAGCCTATTCAGAAAATATCCGAACTGCTAGCAGACAAACCGACCATTTCTTTTCACGTGGACGCTGTGCAGGCTGTTTCGAAGATTCCGACAGCTGATTATCTGACGGATCGCGTGGATTTCGCGACTTTTTCTAGTCATAAATTTCACGGCCTTCGAGGTGTGGGATTTGTCTATATCAAGTCTGGTAAGAAAATCAGTCCCCTCTTGAATGGTGGCGGTCAAGAGTCGGATAAGCGTTCAACGACGGAAAATCTTGCAGGAATTGCGGCTACGGCCAAAGCTCTGCGCATGACGATGGAAAATCTTAAAAACTTTGAAAGTCGAACTTCAAAAATGAAGGTCATTATCCTAGAGGAAATGTCTAAGTATCCTGATGTAACAGTATTCTCGGGGACAAAGGATTTCGCCCCTCATATCCTAACCCTTGGTATCAAGGGGGTGCGAGGAGAAGTGATTGTCCATGCTTTTGAAGATTACGAGATTTATATCTCAACCACTAGTGCTTGCTCTTCCAAGGTCGGTAAGCCAGCAGGTACGCTGATTGCTATGGGAGTGCCGTCAAAGCTAGCAACCACAGCCGTCCGACTCAGCCTGGACGCAGACAACGATATGAGTCAGGTAGAACAATTCCTGACCACTTTTAAGATTATTTACGAAAAAACAAGAAAAGTAAGGTAAACAATGCATTATTCAGAAATTATGGTACGCTACGGTGAGCTGTCCACCAAGGGCAAGAACCGCATGCGCTTTATCAACAAACTCAAACGCAATATCCAATCAGTCTTATCAATCTATCCGCGGGTTCATGTCAAGGCTGACCGTGACCGCACTCATATCTATCTGCAAGGAACCGACTATCAGCCAGTCGCCGAATCGCTTAAGCAGATTTTTGGGATTCAGAATTTCTCGCCATCTTATAGGGTTAAAAAGTCTGTACCAGCCTTGATTGAAGCTGTTCAAACCATCATGAAGCAAGTCTATCAGGAAGGGATGACCTTTAAGATTACCAGCAAGCGCAGTGACCACAGCTTTGAATTGGATAGCCGCGAGCTTAACCAGACACTTGGGGATGCTGTTTTTGAGGTCATTCCCAATGTTCAGGTCAAGATGAAAGCGCCAGATATTGAGCTGCGCATCGAGATTCGTGAAGAAGCGGCTTATATCTCTTATGAGACGATTCGTGGTGCTGGGGGATTGCCAGTCGGAACTTCAGGAAAGGGCATGCTCATGCTCTCAGGTGGGATTGACTCACCAGTGGCTGGCTATCTAGCTCTCAAGCGCGGTGTGGATATCGAGGCGGTTCACTTTGCAAGTCCGCCTTACACCAGTCCAGGTGCGTTGAAAAAAGCTCAGGATTTGACACGGAAACTGACCAAGTTTGGCGGTAATATCCACTTTATCGAAGTGCCTTTTACTGAGATCCAAGAGGAAATCAAGGCCAAGGCTCCAGAAGCTTACCTGATGACACTGACTCGTCGCTTTATGATGCGGATTACGGACCGGATTCGAGAAGAGCGGGGCGCTCAAGTCATCATCAACGGAGAAAGTCTTGGTCAGGTGGCAAGTCAAACGATTGAGAGTATGCAGGCTATCAACGCCGTGACCAATACACCGGTTATCCGTCCAGTCGTGACGATGGATAAACTAGAAATCATTGAGATTGCTGAAAAAATCGATACTTTCCAAATCTCTATCCAGCCTTTTGAAGATTGCTGTACTATTTTTGCGCCGGACCGGCCTAAAACCAATCCGAAAATCAAGAATGCCGAGAAGTACGAAGCTTACCTAGATGTTGAAGGTTTGGTAGAACGTGCTGTCGCAGGCATCATGATTACAGAAATCACACCACAAGCTGAGGCGGATGAAGTGGATGAGTTGATTGAGGGATTATTGTAGAATATTCTAGCTGTCTTCGGGCAGCTTTTATAATTCTCATAAATAATCAATTTCATGTCTCTTTCTCACAATTAGATTGACCAATCACTTAAGGTTTATAAAACATATGGTAGACTGGTTTTGTGACGGATAGAATAAGGCTAGATGTTTTTTGTATGGAAACGAAAATTACGAAAAGACGAATATTTCAGTCCTAAAAAGCGAGTTACTAAAAAAGTCCCTTGCAATATTGAAAGTCTATGAAGCGGAATCTCCAAATGCTTTTCTTAGAGAAATCGGGGAGCATTTCTATTTTAGTACGTTTTATGTTTGGACTGCTTTAAAACAAACTAGTCTCACTTCAAGAAAACTTTTACAAACGTAAATTTTATGCTAGAATTATCCATTTTGACTTGTATTTTCTCTAGAAATTAGTTATAATAATTAAGTTACCACCCTTAGTGTAATGGATATCACGCAAGATTCCGGTTCTTGAGATGGGAGTTCGATTCTCTCAGGGTGGATAGATTATTTTACGCAAGGCTCCAGTTGATTGGAGCCTTTTTTGGAGGTCAATATGCCGGTTAAACTAATTGCCCATAGTTTGATTCGCAAAAACGGAACATTTCTTTTGATTAAAAGAAGCAAGATTAAAAGTGGGAGACCAAATGTTTTTCCGAATTATTGGGATATTCCTGGTGGTGGGGTGGAAAACGGAGAGCTACCTAGAGATGGAGCTATTCGTGAAGCCTTGGAAGAAGTGAATCAAGGGATTGAAATTTTGAAAGTGATTCATGAAGATAGTCATTATGATGAGGAGAAGGAGACGGTCTACACACGAATCGTGTATGAGTCTGAAATCATGGACGAGAGAGAAATTATCCTAGATCCAGAAGAACATGTAGATTATCGCTGGATAACGTCACTTTCTGAAATAGAGGGACAGTTAGGAGTCCCTTATTTGCAATCTATTTTTGAAGAATATAAAATTTAATACCTTGAATATACAATTCAAGACACAAAAAAACAGCTCTCCTAGTTAAGGGAGAGCTGTTTTTAGGATTAGTTTTTAGATGCTGCTTGGAATTCTGGATTCTTCCATGCTTCGTCAATGATTGCTTGCAATTCTTTAGCAGATGCTTGCATTTTTTGAGTTTCTGCATCGTTCAATGGGATGTTTACTGGACGTACGATACCATGGGCACCAACGATAGCTGGTTGACCGATAAAGACATTATCAACCCCATATTGGCCTTCTTGGAAGACAGAAAGTGGAAGAACTGCATTTTCATCGTCAAGGATAGCTCGAGTGATACGAGCAAGGGCTACAGCAATACCATAGTAAGTTGCACCTTTTTTGTTGATGATAGAGTATGCAGCATCACGAACGGAGATGAAAAGTTCTACAAGGTCAGCTTCGTTCAAATGACGATTTGCCTGCAACCATTGTTCCAATTTAACACCGGCAACGTTAGCGTGTGACCATACAGCAAACTCAGAGTCACCGTGCTCACCCATGATATAGGCATGGACTGAACGCGCATCAACACCGATTTTAGCAGCCAAAGCTTGACGGAAACGAGCTGAGTCAAGTGAAGTACCTGAACCGATGACACGTTCTTTAGGGAAACCTGAGAATTTCCATGTAGAGTATGTCAAGACGTCAACTGGGTTAGCTGCCACAAGGAAGATACCGTCGAAACCTGAAGCAACAACTTGCTCAACGATTGATTTGTTGATGGCAAGGTTCTTACCTACAAGGTCAAGACGTGTTTCACCTGGTTTTTGAGGGGCACCTGCAGTGATGACTACAAGATCAGCATCCGCACAGTCTTCGTATTTAGCTGCATAGATTTTTTTAGGTGAAGTGAAAGCAAGCGCGTGGCTAAGGTCTTCTGCGTCACCAACAGCTTTTTCAAACAATTGAGGGATTTCGATAATACCCAATTCTTGAGCGATACCTTGGTTAACGAGAGCAAATGCGTAAGATGAACCTACGGCACCGTCACCAACAAGGATGACTTTTTTATGTTGTTTAGTAGCAGTCATTTCTAAACATCTCCTTATTTTTTTTTAGGGATTTTCTCCCAGTACATTTACATTCTATCACTTTTGACACATTTTGTCACGGAGAATAATCAGGTTTAGCCCCTAATTGCTTGATGTAAACGTTTTTATCTTTGGTTTAAAATGCTGAAAATACGGCGAAAATGTGGTATAATGAGATAGTGATTTAATATTGAAATGAGGCATTTTTTAATGCAAGACAGAAACTTAGTAGATGTCAATTTGACCAGTGAAATGAAGACCAGTTTCATCGATTACGCAATGAGTGTTATCGTGGCTCGTGCGCTTCCAGATGTTCGTGATGGTCTCAAGCCGGTTCATCGCAGGATTCTCTATGGTATGAATGAACTGGGTGTAACACCTGACAAGCCCCATAAGAAATCAGCTCGTATCACAGGGGATGTTATGGGTAAGTATCACCCGCATGGAGACTCCTCTATTTATGAAGCGATGGTGCGGATGGCTCAATGGTGGAGCTATCGTTATATGCTGGTAGATGGCCATGGAAACTTCGGTTCTATGGATGGGGACGGAGCCGCTGCCCAGCGTTATACAGAAGCACGTATGAGCAAGATTGCTCTGGAAATGCTTCGTGATATTAATAAAAACACGGTTGATTACATTGACAACTATGATGCCAGTGAGAGAGAGCCTGTCGTTCTTCCTGCTCGCTTCCCTAACTTGCTTGTAAATGGAGCGACAGGGATTGCAGTTGGGATGGCGACCAATATTCCACCTCATAATCTTGGTGAGTCTATTGATGCGGTTAAGCTGGTTATGGGCAATCCAGAAGCAACGACTCGTGACATCATGGAAGTCCTGCCTGGCCCAGATTTTCCAACAGGAGCACTGGTGATGGGCAAGTCTGGTATTCACCGTGCCTATGAAACAGGTAAGGGTTCGATTGTTCTTCGTTCTCGAACCGAAATTGAAGAGACGAAAAACGGCCGTGAACGAATTGTCGTAACCGAGTTTCCGTACATGGTTAATAAGACTAAGGTCCATGAGCATATTGTTCGTTTGGTGCAGGAAAAACGCATTGACGGTATCACAGCTGTTCGTGATGAGTCCAATCGTGAAGGAGTGCGTTTTGTCATTGAAGTCCGACGCGATGCCTCTGCTCATGTCATTCTAAATAACCTTTTCAAGCTGACTCAGATGCAGACCAATTTCAGCTTCAATATGCTGGCTATTCAAAATGGTGTGCCGAAAATTCTCTCTCTGCGTGAGATTTTGTTGGCCTACATTGAGCACCAAAAAGAAGTGGTGACTCGCCGGACAGCTTTTGATAAAGAAAAGGCAGAAGCACGAGCTCATATCTTAGCTGGTTTGCTAATTGCACTGGACCACATTGATGAAGTCATTCGCATCATCCGTAATAGTGAGACAGATGCAGAAGCACAGGCTGAATTGATGGCTAAGTTTGAGCTATCTGAGCGCCAGAGTCAGGCTATACTTGACATGCGTCTGCGTCGTCTGACCGGTTTGGAACGCGATAAAATTCAATCAGAATATGATGAACTGATTGCTTTGATTGCGGACTTGGCTGATATCTTGGCTAAGCCAGAGCGGGTTGTCGCTATTATCAAGGAAGAGTTGGACGAGGTCAAGCGTAAATTTGCGGATGACCGCCGAACTGAGCTGATGGTAGGAGAAGTTCTTTCTCTAGAAGATGAAGATTTAATTGAGGAAGCGGATGTTTTGATTACCCTGTCTAATAAGGGCTATATCAAACGTTTGAATCAGGATGAATTTACCGCTCAGAAACGCGGAGGCCGTGGTGTTCAGGGAACGGGCATCAAAGATGATGACTTCGTCAAGGAGCTGGTTTCAACGAGCACTCACGACCGCCTGCTCTTCTTTACCAATAAAGGCCGCGTTTATCGTCTCAAGGGGTATGAAATCCCTGAGTACGGCCGGACAGCTAAGGGCTTGCCCGTGGTCAATCTCTTGAAGTTGGATGAAGGTGAGACGATCCAGACTATTATCAACGTCCAGCAGGACCGCAGTGATGATTCCTATCTCTTCTTTACAACCCGTCTTGGTGTGGTTAAACGAACCAGCGTAACAGAGTTTGCTAATATCCGTCAGAACGGTCTAAAGGCTCTGAACTTGAAGGATGAAGATGAACTCATCAACGTCTTTCTGACGGACGGTGCAGCAGATGTTATTATCGGTACCAAATTTGGTTACTCCGTTCGTTTCAATGAAACAGCTGTGCGGAATATGAGTCGTATTGCGACTGGTGTCCGGGGGGTTAATTTGCGAGATGGCGACCAGGTTGTTGGGGCGAGTGTAATTGCTGAGGGAGATGAAGTGCTTGTCATTACTGAAAAAGGGTATGGGAAGCGAACTCTTGCCAGCGAATATCCTACCAAGGGCCGTGGTGGTAAAGGGATTAAGACAGCTAATATCACGGATAAAAACGGACCTCTTGCTGGTCTGATGACCGTCACTGGCGAAGAAGATTTGATGATTATCACTAATACTGGTGTCATTATCCGGACCAGTGTTGCTAATATTTCTCAGACGGGCCGCGCGACGATGGGAGTCAAGGTTATGCGTCTGGATCAAAATGCACAAATTGTGACATTTACAACAGTTGCTCCAGACGAAAAAGATGAGATTGAAGAAAGTAAAGAAGATTAGAAGGAGAATGAAGTTGCCTAAAGAAAAAAAGAAATTCAGTATTAGGAATTTCATTATCAATATTATTTCCGCCCTTCTGATTCTTATCGCATTGGCCCTTATCTTTAATTCGTCTATTCGGAATATGATTATGGTTTGGCACACCAATCAATATCAGATCAGCAAGGTATCACAAAAATCAATCGAAAAGAATAAAAATGCCAAAACGAGTTTTGATTTCAAAGGGGTTGAATCTTTATCGACTGAGGCAGTTATCAATGCCCAATGGCAAGCGCAGCAATTGCCAGTTATTGGGGGGATTGCTATCCCAGAAATATCCATGAATTTGCCAATTTTCAAAGGATTAGACAATGTTGGTCTCTACTACGGAGCAGGCACCATGAAAGCAGAGCAACAGATGGGCGAAGGAAACTATGCTTTGGCTAGTCATCATGTTTTTGGTATTACTGGTGCCAGTGATATGCTCTTTTCACCGCTTGATCGTGCTAAAGAAGGAATGAAGATTTACATTACAGATAAAGAAAAAATCTATACTTATATCATTTCCAGTATCGAAAATGTCACCCCTGATCGTGTTGATGTAATTAATGATACAGAAGGACTAGCAGAAATCACCTTAGTCACATGTGAAGATGCAGCTGCAACCAGTCGAACTATTGTCAAAGGAAGCCTCGAAAGTACGATTGATTATGACAAAGCGCCTAAGGACATTTTAGATGCTTTCAGTAAGTCGTACAATCAAATGCAGATATAATATAAAATGTTGAAACGAAGTAATCCAAGGTTGCTTCGTTTTTGATTATAATAGTTATAAAAATATTCGAAACAACTATGAGAAGGTTTCCAAATATTCTTCCTTCTTTATTAGATTGTGCTATACTTGTGTTAGTATGATACTCTTTTAGTCAAGAAAGGAAATTATCATGAAAGTATATAAATCACTTTTAATATTTTTGATAGGATTCATATGTTTAGGAAGTATCACAGCCTGTAGCCAGTCCAAAACAGTAGAAGAAAAAAGGAAACTTCGTAAAGAAGAAGAGCAAATTGCTTTGTATCTGGTTAATCATTATGAAGATGTGAAAAAAATTAAGTTTGATAAATTTCATAGGGGAGGATTTGGGATAGCAGATTCAATAAGCGTTATTGTCAATGATGATAGTTACATAAAACCAATCATATTTAACGATGATAGTGAAAGATATTCTGTTGATTATGATCCGAGTGATTTTCATCTAATAAAAAAGAAAAATTCTACGGAATTGACCAGTCTTGATGGGATTGAAGTGATATATTATGAGGAAAAGTAAATGGATTATTTAACAGACAAAGATTGTAATGAGATTGCGCAAAAAGCTTATAAACTTGATCCGAAAGAAAATAGTTCGAAAGAACAATTATATAAAGGTAATTTGATTGAAGTAGGAAATCGTCAATTTCAAGTTATTGATGACGCTGCATAAAGAAAGGAATATTTATGAAAATACCTAGGTTACTTTTGATAGTATTTATTGGATTTCTAGGGTTGGGAACACTCAGTGCCTGTAGTCAACATAAAAAAACAGAACAGAAGGAGGAAGTTGCATTGACAACAGAGGAGAAAAAGAGAATTAGAAAACAGGAAGAGGCTCTTGCTTTATTTTTAGTTAATAATTTTGAAGATATTAAAAAAATTGAGTTTAAAAATTTAGTAAAAGGTGGTTTTGGAACTTCTGATGTAATCTATATGAAAATTAACGATGAACTTTTTGTGGATTCTGGTTTGCAGGACGTATACGATATTAATCATTATTCATTAGGTTATCATCAAAGTTCTAAATTTTTAGTAAGAAAAGAGGAGCCTTCTTCATTTTCAAATATTGATGAAGCGAATGTAAAAGTAATTTATTATGAGGGAAGTAAATGAATAGTGTGACTGATGAAGATTATAAATGGATAGCAAAAGAGTCTTATAAATTAGATCCTAATAATAATGAAGATTTACAAAGGAAAATAGGTCAAACTTTTGACGTTAACGGTCGAAAATTCCGAGTCATTGATGCTATTGGTAACTCTGCTGAACCAACGGAAAACAGTATGCAAGCAATGGCTGTTGCTCCTGTTGATGATCAAGGGAACTTAGACTACAGTCAGGTAGTGGTTTCTTATGTTGGAACCAATTTTGGAGACAAAAAAGATGTTATCAATGACCTTGAAAATCTAGGTATGGGTTTTACGGATAAAATGATAACAGGTCTCCCCTCGATTTCAGAGATGGGAAAAGGCATTCTAGAAGGACATTTTAACGATAGTGTTAAAAAGGAATTTGTCGAAAACATTGTAGATGTTCAGTCAAAAACAGCAGTAGAGTTTGCTCGAAGAGTAGAGAAAAAGGTTCGTAAAGAAAATCCCAATGCCATTATAACAACAAATGGTCATTCTTTGGGAGAGTCTATGGCTCTTTATACTGCCTTAAAAATGGGATGGAATAATGTTGGCTTTAATGGTCCAGATATTCATAATATCCTTTCGGAAGAAGAAATAGCATATATGCAGGCGCATCCAGAGCAATTTCGTAACTTTAGAAATCCAAATGATATGTTTTTGGGGAACATTTTGGGGAATAAAACAGGCGTTGCCATTTATGTCAATATGACAGATGCTAGTTTTATTGATGAATCTTTACGGATTTTACAAGATGATAAACTTTCTTGGAAAGAAAAGGCAGATAAGATCTATAGTCTAGGGGATAAATATCACAGTTATAATACTTGGAGATTTAATAATAAAGGTCAGCTCATTGATGAAAATGGCAATGTTGTGACCAATACTGCAAAAGGAAATGCGAATTCCCTCATCCTAGAAACAAAAACTAGAATGTTGCGGTATTATGGCATGAAAAGCTTACTTACGGAAAGCGGAGGCGGCCTAAGTAGCAACGAACAAATTTTTTTAGACAGTGAGCAGGCTACCATTGGTGCAAATGCTCTTGTTAATGCTGCTCAGCAAGTTTTGGAACAGATTAAGATTGAGAAACAAAGAGGAGTAGAAGAAGTTGAGTCTTTATTTGAAACGACCACGTCTCCCTTTATGGTCAGCAGTCTTAGTCCTGATGAGATTAGGTCGGCTTTTGAAGCTGGTGGTGTAACGTATACTAGTGTGGTTGAAAATGTAGAAAGCTCTCTACAAAATAAGCTCAACAAAGCGAGCCAAATATTAGATGAAATGACTAAATTGAAAGATAAAATTGCAGCTGGTATAAACAAAAAACTTGAAGAGGATATATCTTTAGCAGGGGAATTCAATCAATGGAGAAATTTGAATTAGCACAACGTGAAGTCGAAAAGAAAACTAAAGAATTAGAAGAATTGGAAGAGCGGCATCGAGAAAAGTTGCAAGAATTTGAGGAAAGAAATGATTATTTTCAAACTGCACGTCGTGCCATACAAAATATTCTTGATGAAAAGTACGAAGAAACTTTGCATTATTTGAGAACTACGGATGCTGATCAGGATTTTTATGGGATTCTTAATAGAGAGATGGAATCTTACCAAATATTATCGGAAGATGCCTTGATGCAGGCGCAAAAAAAATTAGAATTAGAATTTTTAAAAGAGAATGATGATTTCCGACGAGAAAGGAGATATCTAGACGATGAGTTAGAGGCGGCTTATCTGCGTAGGAGAATAGCTGCAGATGACAATAATTAAACTAGAGAGTAAAAGAAAGTGATGATGAAATGACAACAACATTAACTGAGGATATTACAGGTGTATTTGCTGTAGGAAGCTACGATGATTTAGGAACTCGCCTACTTGCTATTCAAAAACAGATTGAAAAATCTCTGATAACCAATATTTATGCTCCACATGCCCTTAGTAATCGAGATGCGATTAAGTCCAAATCTAAGAGAGCAATTAGTAGAATTGCAAAGGAGGGAAAGTCGGTGATTAATGGAATTAATGATACTTTAGATAGTGCCATTAAGGGAGAATGGTCAAAATCCGTTAGAGAGGCTGTTACAACAGCAAGCGATAAATATGATAAGATTTAGCAATTAAGAATAAAATAGCCTAAATAAATGAACTACCCCAATTGATAAATATTTTGTCAAACTTTTTGGATGTAATTCATTTATTTGGGTTCTTTTTTCGTTAAATCTCGAATAAGTAAATAAGGAGGCATTCTATGTAAAAAGTCAAGAATAATTTTTTAAAATATCAATTATTTTTTACAGATATTTAGAAAAATGATTGCATGCAAAAAGACCTGCTAAAAGCAAGTTTTTAAAATAATTCGTGACT
>NZ_JBZYCU010000012.1:0-73350 GCF_058933875.1 Streptococcus sp. STC1396
TTGACTAAAATTGCCACCTCAGAACTTGTTTTACTGACATCAATTCCAAATACTGCACGCATGACATTACCTCTTTTGTCTTGAATAATTCCATGTTTTAGTGATTTTATTTTCAATACGCGACGTTGAGCGTCCCACATACTTTGATCAAACTCCACCTAAAACAAGGTGTCTTGCCAGTTTGTCAAGCGACGTCTAGCGCCATAGAGCCCTACGACTTTACAAGACACCACTACTTTAACATAAAGAAAAAGTAGTGAGTACTCTCTCCCGTCGGAGATTTCTTCACTACTAATCTTAGTATGTTTTCTACAACAAAATAGGCTCCATAATCCCTGCGGTGGATTTACCCACTACAGAAATTATAGAGCCTGATTTTTCACCATTTTCAGCAACATGGCAAGGTCTACATCGCGGTCATCCATTACAAGCATGATGAAACGGAGGAGAAAATCATGCAAGCCTTTGGCAAGATTAAGCATTTCATCAAAGCTAAAACGGCCCGCAAGGGAGCAATGGAGCTTTCGGTAGAAGTATTCTGCAAGGATGAAAATCTGGCTTTTGTGGATAAAATCCGAGCTATCGAGGACATCAATGATATTACCCTTATCCAGTATAATGGTGAATACCACGGCTAATCTGGTTATTTATCCTATTTTCCCACAGCTGTTATGAGCTATACTCGTTTACAGCTGTGGATGACCTAGGGTATGCTGAGAGCTTTTGTATTCTTCTGAAAGGAGTAAATAGTTATGACAATTTTATTAACAGGTGGAACAGGTTTTATCGGAAGCCATACGGTAGTGGAATTGCTTGATGCTGGTTTTGAGGTAGTTCTAGTTGATGACTTTTCTAATAGTTCTCCCGAAGTTCTGAATCGATTAAAAACCATCACAGGACAAAACATTCCTTTTTACAGAGGATCAATCTTGAATAAAGATTTTTTAGACAATGTTTTTTATGAAAATGATATTCAGGCGGTCATTCATTTTGCTGCCTTTAAGGCTGTTGGGGAATCTGTAGAGCAACCTCTGAGATATTACCATAACAATATTTCTGGTACCCTTTCTTTGCTGGAAGTAATGGTCAAGCATCATGTAAAAAACATTGTTTTTAGTTCCAGTGCCACGGTTTATGGTATGAATAATCAATCCCCTTTAACAGAGGATTTACCCACATCAGCGACCAATCCTTATGGACAAACCAAGCTGATGATTGAGCAAATCTTAAATGATATAGCGCAGTCAGATCCAGAATGGTCAGTGACCATTCTCCGTTACTTTAATCCTATAGGAGCTCATTCCAGTGGTTTGATTGGAGAAGCACCAACAGGAATTCCTAATAATCTAGTTCCCTATATTACACAGGTTGCGGCTGGGAAATTAAAGGAAGTGAAGGTGTTTAGTGATGACTATGATACACCCGACGGGACGGGCGTACGTGATTATATTCATGTTGTTGACCTAGCAAAAGGCCATGTCTTAGCCCTCAAACAAAATCTAATAAGCCAAGGAAGTGCAATTTATAATCTTGGTACAGGTAAGGGATATAGTGTGCTAGATCTGATCAAAGTCTTTGAAAAGGTCAATCAGGTAATAGTTCCCTATAGTATCACATCGCGTCGTTCTGGCGACATTGCGACTTGCTTTGCTGATGCCAGTCGAGCTCGAAAAGAACTGGGCTGGATAGCTGAAAAAAACTTGGAAGACATGATGCGGGATTCCTGGAAGTGGCAAATCAGTTTGCACGATTGAATAGATAAATCGACAAAAGTTGTGGGACAAACGTGGTTTAAAAAGCTTTGACAATAGCAGCATATCATATCCTAGGTGCGACATTTGTCTTTAGCCAGGAGCAGGTCTTAAAGTAAAGGGCAGTCGTTCTCCTATGACGGAGAATCACTGGGCCGGATAGCAGACGATTTTCTTCTTTTTGAGGAAAATCTGTAATTGGAAGGCTATATCTTTCGGAAATGTTCTCTTATAAAAAAATTTTATGGCTGAAGCTATAGCAAAAAGAGCCTAATTTTGGTAAGATTAAGGGACTTGGAAAAGACAGGCGAGCAAGCCTAGGAGGAATAAAATGAACAATCTATTAGTTCTACAATCGGACTTCGGTCTGGTAGATGGGGCTGTGTCAGCTATGATTGGAGTGGCTTTAGAGGAATCGCCGACGCTAAAAATCCAACATTTGACCCATGACATCACCCCTTACAACATCTTTGAAGGAAGTTATCGGCTCTTTCAGACAGTGGACTACTGGCCAGAAGGAACGACTTTTGTCTCGGTCGTGGATCCAGGTGTTGGTTCCAAACGTAAAAGTGTGGTTGCCAAGACCAGTAAAAATCAATATATCGTAACCCCTGACAATGGAACGCTATCCTTTATCAAAAAACATGTCGGCATCGTAGCCATTCGTGAGATTTCTGAAGTGAAGAATCGCCGTAAGAATACCGAGCATTCTTATACTTTCCATGGGCGGGATGTCTATGCCTATACAGGTGCTAAGCTGGCCAGTGGGCATATCCGCTTTGAAGAAGTTGGACCTGAGTTGAGCGTTGAGGGAATTGTGGAAATCCCTGTTGTAGAAACAACGCTAGCGGAGAATTTTGTTGGTGGTGCTATTGATATCCTGGATGTTCGTTTCGGCTCTCTCTGGACCTCTATCACCCGCGAAGAATTCTGCACCTTAAACCCAGAATTTGGAGACCGTTTCGAGGTTACCATCTACAATAATGACATGCTGGTTTATCAAAACCAAGTAACCTATGGCAAATCCTTTGCGGATGTCCGAATCGGTCAGCCGATTCTCTATATCAATTCACTTTATCGGGTTGGTTTGGCTATCAACCAAGGTTCCTTTGCCAAGGCCTATAATGTGGGCGTCGGTGCCCAATGGCATATTGAGATTAAGCGCATAGAAAATTAAAGGAGAAGAAAATGAATAAGAAATTTTTAGATACAAAGTTTACCATTAAAGAAGTTGTTGCAACAGGAATTGGAGCTGCACTTTTCGCAGTCATTGGTATGATCAGTGTTCCGACACCAGTGCCCAATACGAGCATTCAGCTACAATATGCTGTTCAGGCACTCTTTAGTGTCGTCTTTGGTCCACTTGTCGGGCTTTTGATGGGCTTGATTGGCCACGTTATCAAAGACGCTATGGCTGGCTACGGTCTCTGGTGGTCATGGATTATCGCTAGTGCCTTCTTTGGTTTTATTCTTGGTTTGTTTAAAAATCGCATCCGTGCAGCAGAAGGTGTTTTTGAAGTGAAAGACATCGTCAACTTCAATATCTTCCAGCTTTTGGCCAATGCTTTTGTCTGGCTCTTGCTCGCTCCGATTGGCGACATCTTGATTTATAGCGAGCCAGTCAATAAGGTCTTTATACAAGGCTTTGTGGCAACTCTTTCCAATGGAGTGACAGTTGCTGTAGCAGGAACCTTGCTCTTACTAGCCTACGCCCGTACTCAGACGCGCTCAGGTAGCCTTAAGAAAGATTAATCGTACTAGATGTTACAGAGTCTGGGACAGACTGCCATGAGGGCTGCTGCGTCCACACTCACAGAATAATGAAACCTGAGAAGATTACGTATAAAAAAGATTTCAATTTTTAAAAATCTTAATTATTAGGCCCTTCAAATCTATAATTAAATGCGAAAAGCGAACAAAGCAGAATTCTGATTACCAGAAAACTAGTTTTGTTCGCTTTTTATATTTGAGGTCGGACTTTTGTCCCAGACTCTTTTTGTATTTACATCGAGGAGTTTTAGATTGACTTCTTGTAAGTTGTTATCATTGACATTTCATCATGGAGGTGTATAATAGTTGTAACAAATAACATTACAATTTAAAAGCGAGGAAATTTATGACATACGAATACAATAGCCGCATTCATTTGGCAGAAGTGGTTTTGAATGTTAAAGATCTGGCGAGCCAGACCACATTTTATCATCAAGTGATTGGTTTAGACCTTCTTTTTCAAAAAGAAGATCAAGCGATTTTGGGTGTTGGAGGAAAAGCACTTGTCCATCTGATTCAGACTGAGCAAATGACAAGTGTTAAAGATAGCTATGGGCTTTATCACTTGGCGATTCTCCTGCCAAGTCAAGAGGATTTGGCGAATATTTTCAAGCATATCGCCGAGTTAGGAATTCCCCTAATCGGTGGAGCGGATCATGGATATAGTGAAGCCCTCTATCTGGAAGACTTGGAGGGAAATGGTATTGAACTCTATCGAGATAAGCCTGTATCTGAGTGGGACATTCGTGAGGATGGTCGTATCATCGGTGTAACGGAGGAGCTAGATGCGCAGAATATATATGAGCTTGGTCGAAAGTTGGAGCCTTTTGTCATTGCTCCAAAAACCCGGATGGGACACATTCATTTGTCTGTTAAGGATAGCCGCCTTGCTACAAAATTTTATCAAGAAGTGTTTGGCTTGCAGGATAAATTTACTCTGCCATCAGCTAGTTGGATCGCATCGGGAACTTATCACCACCATCTAGCAGTGAATGAATGGGGTGGGAAAAATTTGGCACTGCGAGAAAAAGCCTTCCCTGGACTGGCTTACTACGTTATTGAAGTAGAGAGTAAGGAAGACTTACTTGGCATCTACAAGCGGGCGCAAGAGCAAGAGGCCGCGGTCACTTGGCTTTCCTCTAATGAACTGGAAGTCACGGACATGAACGGGATTGTGACCCGTGTGCGAAAGGGATAAGGAAGATCAAGTTTTTATTCATGTATTCAGATAATCAAGTGAAAAGGAGGCTGGGACAAAAGTCCTAGCCTCTCAATTGTTTTTGGATTGTCGAGCAAGACGCAGTGGTTGAGTGGACTCTACTAGGCTGATTTCATCAGCTTTTACAGCCCTACTCAACTGTGCGGAGGTGGGACGACGAAATTGAATTCTAACGAATTACCGATTTCTGTCTCACTTTCTTTTTTCTTAGGTCTATAAAATAGCTCCAGCTATGATTTGCAAATAAAATATAACTTTATGTAATATATATATTGCATTATTTAAGATATATTGTATAATGGACTTATGAAGATGAAAGGAGCGTAGATATGAATAAGAAAGTGAATGATCTGCATGTACTGCTTATTTGTCTTGTATCGGTGACAATTCTACTAGTTGTGGGCATGATTCAAAAAAATCAAACCTTTATCATACTCGCTTGTGCTGATGTCACCCTTGGCTGTACTTTCTACGCCATAGGTGGGCAAAAGAATGATGATAAGGATGGTGACCATGGCAAAAAATCTTAAGCTCAAGATGGCACGGGTTGAGCATGACATGACCCAAGGTGACTTAGCTGATGCTATTGGCGTGACCCGTCAGACCATAGGCCTGATTGAGGCAGGCAAGTACAATCCCAGCCTTAGTCTATGCTTGGCCATTTGTAAATGCCTCAATAAAACGCTGGATCAGTTGTTTTGGGAAGAATAGTAGGAAAGTGAGTAAGAAAATGAAAGACAAATCACAAAAAGTCTATACAGACGAGCGGACTCTACAACTTGAACGAAAATTAGGCAATGAAGTTGCTTTTTTCGCGATTATTTTGCTTGTTATTTCTATTTTTATCAAAATCATGATTTGGCAGGTGCCAGTAGAAGGCTACTTACCAGAAATTCTAGTTATTTTGGGTATGGAAATGTATGCTGGAATTCGTAGCTGGCAATTGGGACTTGATATCAGACGCCACAAGCCATCTACTGGGCTTAAGAGTTTCAGAAGTCGTTTGGCTAACGGGGCTATCTTAGCAATTGTAATCGTGGCTGTTCAGATGTGGAGTGGAAATTCAGTTATTCGACCATTCTTTCGTCATCATCCAATCTTGCAATTTATTTTTATTTTAGCTTTGATGACTGCCTTTTCTAGCATACTTGATCAGTTGGTAAATTATTTTTATCAGAAGAGACAGGTTTTATTGGACCAAGAATTAGAAAATGATGAGAATTAGAATCAGTGAATCTTCAACTTATAAATAAGAAAGTGAGAAAGAAAATGAAGAAGCAGCCTGTTATAAAAGATGAACGAACAGAGAAATTGGACGGTAAAGTTGCGGGAGAACTAGTGCTAGGAATGTTTCTTTTCTTGGCTATCTCTGTGTTTTTCAAAGCCTATGTCCTCCATCTAAGCTTGCTGGCCTATCTGCCAGAAGGTATTCTGCTTACCCTGGTAGGTCTATATGCCTTGCTTCGTCGCTTAAGTCTAGGGATTGATGTTCGTGATATGGTGAGAGAGGAAAAATGGCCAGAGCGTTTTGGCGGTGGAGTCGTCTTTGCTTTCATCGTTATGGGTATTGATTTCTTGGGTCAGCGAGAAAGTCTGGCTAGCATGTTGAGCCTTTTGTATCTGCTCAAGCTGGCTCTTGCAATGGTACTGTTTATGCTTGGAAGCTTGACCATGGACAAGATCAGTCTTTACCTAAACGGCAAAGGTCAGGCAAAGCTCGATCAGGAATTGGAGGATGAAGAATGACTTGGTGGAAACGATTGATCTGGGTTGGCTGCGCTTTTTTAGCCTTGGCCTTGTATGTCCTCCCTATGCTGATTCAGCAGCTAGCAATAACTTATCAATTTCCCAAACAGTGGAGCCTTGGTCTTGGTATTTTGCTGATTTTCCTCACTTTGCTGGTCTTTGTCGTGGTAGCAAAGAAGGCTGGAATCTTATCTCAGTCTGGAAAAATCTTTCAACAAGGAGACGGGAAGCGAATTGCTCTAGGCCTCTTAAGCATGTTGCTCATATCTGTCCTTGGGACGGTATTACTCCGGTGGCTGCATGGAGAAGTGACAACGGCTAATCAGGCATCTTTGATGGAGGAGTTCCGAAGAGGAGATATGATTTCGTTGCCCATCATGCTTGGAGTTTTAGCGCCTATCGCAGAAGAAATTATTTTCCGTGGCATCATTCCTCTAAAAATCTTTAAAGGCTATGAAAGCTGGGGCTATATCATAGGCGGGCTGCTCTTTGCACTTTTTCATGGCCCAACCAATATCATGTCTTTTGTAATTTATGGCGGTTCTTCTGTGATTTTGACCTTGCTGGCTTATCGAACTCGGCGTTTGGAAGTCAGTATTGCAGTTCACATGATAAATAACGGACTTCCTGCCATTTTTATGTTGTTAATCCCTATTTTTGGAGTAGAAGTATAGGAGCTTGAAATGAAAATTAAACTCATCAAACGTCAAATCTTAGACGAACGCGAAGAACAACTGGTCAACAAGGCTGGCATGGAGAGTTTCAGTCTCATGCTATATGGCGGTTTCGCTTTATATATGGGTTCTGTAGCGATGAATGCAGGAGCCGTTCACTATCAGCCCTTCTTACTTCTGATTCTCATTGCCAGTTTCTATTTCATGTGTCGAACTCAGTATCTGGGAGCGAACTATTACAATAGTTTCAGTCTGACTATCTGGGGTGTGCTGGCTGCGACAGGCTTTCTGACTCTTTTGATTGGCTGCCAGAATTTCCAGCTCAATCATGCTATTTATCATAATAGTGTTTTTCACCCCATGTTTCTATTTGTTATTTTAATTACTTTTGTCATTCACTTTCCTTTTATGCTAATGGTCAATATTTTCTTGGAGACTCTCAGCAAGTGGCAGAAGAAGCGCTTTGAAAAGTATTTAGAAGAATTGGAAGAGGAGTGAGTTATCTCTTCTTCAACTGCTCAGCTCAGCTATTTTTCAAACAAATAAATTGCTCAGCTTTTCTTCTCGCGATATAATGAAAGAACTGGATTAAAAATTCAGATAATTTAAGAATAGAAAAGAGAAGAAAATCTGATGGCAAAAGATATTCGCGTCCTACTTTACTACAAATATGTTCCAATTGAGAATGCTGAGAAATTTGCAGCTGATCATCTGGCCTTCTGTAAATCTATTGGTCTTAAAGGCCGTATCTTGGTAGCAGATGAGGGAATCAATGGAACGGTTTCTGGTGATTATGAAACCACTCAAAAATACATGGATTATGTGCACAGCCTTCCGGGCATGGAAGACCTTTGGTTCAAGATTGACGAAGAAAACGAACAAGCTTTCAAGAAAATGTTTGTTCGCTACAAGAAAGAAATCGTTCACTTGGGCTTGGAAGACAATGATTTTGATAATGACATCAACCCGTTGGAGACGACAGGAGCTTACCTATCACCTAAGGAATTTAAAGAAGCCCTCTTGGACGAAGACACTGTTGTCCTAGATACCCGTAACGACTATGAGTATGATCTGGGTCACTTCCGTGGGGCCATCCGTCCAGACATCCGTAACTTCCGTGAATTGCCGCAATGGGTTCGTGATAACAAAGAGAAGTTCATGGACAAGCGCGTGGTGGTTTACTGTACCGGTGGTGTACGCTGTGAGAAATTCTCAGGCTGGATGGTGCGGGAAGGCTACAAGGATGTCGGCCAGTTGCATGGCGGTATCGCGACTTATGGTAAGGATCCAGAAGTACAAGGTGAGCTTTGGGACGGCAAGATGTATGTCTTTGATGAGCGTATCTCAGTTGATATCAACCATGTTGATCCAGTCGTGATTGGGAAAGACTGGTTTGACGGGACTCCTTGCGAGCGCTATGTCAACTGTGGCAATCCAGAGTGTAACCGCCGTATCCTGACTTCAGAAGAAAATGAAGACAAGTACCTCCGTGGCTGTTCTCATGAATGCCGCGTTCACCCTCGTAACCGCTATGTAGCTGAAAACGGCTTGAGCCAGGCAGAAGTGGTGGAGCGTTTGGCTGCGATTGAGGAATCTTTAAATGAAGTAGCTCCTGCATAAAGAGCATAAAGCAGTCCAATTGGGCTGTTTTTTTTGAAATTTTTTCATATTCCTTAAATAACAAAGTTCAAACTATAGATGTGATTTGATAACTGACTTTTGGAGATGAAACTCTTCAATACGTGGTATAATCTAATTATGAATAGCAAGAAGGGGAGGTAGAAAATGACTAAGAAAATTGATGTTTTTGCTCATGTGCTTCTGCCTAATTTTTATCGACAGATGCTGGAAATTGAACCCAAGCTGCCGGAGAGGTTTCCCTTTATCCAGCATCCTCAGCTGACTGATATAGAGTTGCGGCGCAGTTTTTGGGATAAGGAGACCCAGCAGATTATTTCTTTTGTCAATATCAATCCCGAGGACTATGTTAGTCCGGAGATGGCAGCTGTTCTCTGCCGTCGAGCTAATGCCGAGCTGTCTCAGGCAGTGGCGGACAATGCTGATATCTTTGCGGCAGGCGTTGCTATGATTCCTATGAATCATGTGGAAGAAGCAGTGAAAATCCTCCAAGAAATAGCTGTTAATCCTCATCTGGCTGGTGTTCAGCTCTTTACTCGGGCTCTGGGATTGTCCATTGCTGACCCAGAATTTCACCTGATTTTTGAAGCTTGCTCCCGACTGGATCTGCCCATTTGGCTGCATCCCATCTTTGATGAGCGCAAGCCGGACAATAATATCATCTTTTCTTGTGAATATGAGCTGACTCAAGCCATGTTGCAGCTGGTTCAGACAGGGATTTTTCAGGAGTTCCCAAATCTGAAAATCATTGTCCACCATGCAGGAGCTATGGTTCCTTTCTTCAGTGAGCGGATTCGCTATATTCTGCCGGAGGACCAGGAAAAGGATTTTCACAAGTTTTATGTGGATACGGCGATTCTGGGCAATCCTAAGGCTTTGGAGCTTACTATTGAGTATTTTGGGGTGGATCGAGTGCTCTTGGGTACCGACCTGCCTTTAGGCATCCAGCCAGCCGGCGCGACCCAGGTCATTCTCCAAGCTATCGAAGATCTGCCCCTCTCGTCCGCAAATAAGGAGCAGATTCTGGCCGCCAATGCTCAGAAGATCATTTTCAAAGACTAAGGGAGGTTTAAGATGACAACACCCATCATCCATCTTTTTCGGCTGACAGTAGCAGACGGAAACCAGAGTCGTTTTCAAGCAATCGGTCTCAAGAATTTGACGACTTCTCAGGAACAGGAGCCTGGCACCCTAGCTATGTATGCTAGCCCCATCAAGGGTCAGGAGACTGTTTCCTATGTATTTGAGGTTTATCGCAGTGAAGAGGATTATCAGATTCACCGAGCTTCGCCCCAATACCAGTATTTTGTGACAGAAGCAGGGCCGCTCATGACGGAACGGCAAGCCTATGATGTTCAGCCGATTTTTTTGCAGGAAAAGCTGCCTGCTGGCCAATGGACTCAGCCGAATGATTTTTATCTGAAATTTGCTCAGGTTGAGGTGAAGGCAGAGGGGGCTACTGATTTTCAAGCTATTGTGACTGAGGAAATGGTGGCTTCTATGGAGAAGGAAACGGGAGTCTTGGCCATGTATGCCATGGCAGATGCTCAGAAATCGAATCGTTTTTATTTCTTTGAAGTCTATGCGGATGAGGCAGCTTATCTGAACCATCGAGAAACCCAGCATTTCAAAGACTATATCGAAGGCACAGCTGACCTTGTTTGCGATAAACAGCTTTATGATTTGTACAATGGCACCGCTATCAGTCAGGGAGAGCTCAAGACTTACAAGCGCTGACTCTATCTTATTTCATAAAAAACACTAAAGAATTTGGGATTAAAAAATCTCAGATTTTTTAATATTATAGTAACTTTTGGTGAGGTAGCTGATTGTCTTTTGCAAGGCTAAATCACGCATTTTCATTAGCCTAAGAGTTCGTTTTTGGCTCTCAAAAGCTTCGTTGCTGCAACTCTCATCTTCTTTCTCCCTTGCCTCGACTATTGAGCAAGCTCGTGAGGCTGGGACTAGGAACAAAAATAGAATTTTTGTTCTGCCCCTTGCTTTTTTATGGTACAATAAAACAATAAGGAAGGTAGTAGGAACAGAACTCAAACTCTATTAGTAGAGCGTCCCACTCCTTTAGTTCGTTGAAAGAGGACCCTATGATTCTTGAAGAATTTGACCAAAATCGCAAGGCTATCATTAATCCAGAGGACTTAATAGAGCCAATTGAGGGCTTTCCAGAGACGGCGGTTTCCTGCTTTGCTCGCGAAACCTTTGCTCGAATGTTGGCAGATTTTGACCATGAGTTGATTACGACAACTTCTATGGCGAATATTGAAATTCCTATTTACCGAGTTTTTGCGGATGGACGAGAGCTGGCCCTTTTCAATGCGCCAGTCGGTGCTTCAGCTTGCGTAGCTATTCTGGAAGACATGATAGCTTTTGGTATGAAACAGTTGGTTCTCTTTGGGACTTGTGGTGTGCTGGACGAGGAGATTAAAGAAACATCTATCATTATCCCGACGGCAGCTCTGCGGGATGAGGGGACTAGCTATCATTATCAGCCGGCTAGCTCAGAGCTGGCAGTCAACGCCGGCTTACAGGAGTTTCTGTTGAATTTTCTGGACCAGCGGGGGATTTCCCATAGCCTGGGCAAGGTCTGGACGACGGATGGCATTTATCGAGAGACAGCGGACAAGCTCCGCAAGCGAAAAGGAGCTGGGGCTGTCTGTGTGGACATGGAGTGCTCAGCTGTTGCAGCCCTAGCGGCCTTTCGCGGTATCAACATCTGCCACTTCTTTTATGCGGCAGATCATCTGTCTGAGGAGGCTTGGGATATGCGGAATTTAGCCAATCATACGGACTTAGACGAGAAAGACAAGGTGGCCAATCTGGCGATTCAAATCGCTTTGGCTTTATAAAAATGACTATGAAAAAACCAATTATCCAATTTCAAGATTTCACCTTTCAGTATCAGACCCAGTCTGATCCGACCTTAAAGAATATCAATCTGACCATCTATGAGGGCGAGAAGGTTCTTTTAATAGGCCCTTCAGGTTCTGGGAAATCAACCTTAGGCCATTGTTTGAACGGCATTATTCCCAATATTTATAAGGGGCAGGCCAGTGGCCAGTTCTTGATTCAGGGGGAGCCAGCTTTTGACAGCAGTATTTATGACAAGTCAAATCTGGTCAGTACCGTTTTGCAAGATACGGATGGTCAATTTATCGGTCTCAGTGTGGCCGAAGATTTAGCTTTTGCGCTTGAAAATGATATGGTAGATCTACCAACCATGAAAAGTAAAGTGCATTCTTGGGCGGAAAAATTAGATTTATTGAACCTGCTGGATCATCGGCCTCAGGACTTGTCCGGTGGTCAGAAGCAACGGGTCAGTTTGGCTGGCGTTCTGATTGACGAGAGTCCTATCCTGCTTTTTGATGAGCCTTTGGCCAATCTAGACCCCAAGTCTGGTCAGGATACTATTGATTTGATTGATCAGATTCATAAGGAAGCTGGAACCACGACGATTATCATCGAGCACCGCTTAGAGGATGTTCTTTACCGAGCAGTGGATCGGGTTGTTCTGGTCAATAATGGACAAATCCTCTTTAATGGAAGTCCGGATGACTTGTTAAAAACGCAGCTCTTGGCGGAAAATGGTATCCGCGAGCCACTCTATATTACTACTTTACGCCAGCTTGGTTTTGATGTGGCTAGTGTTTCAAGCTTGTCAGATTTAGACAATATGGATCTGTCGGGGCTCTCTGTCAGTCTGCCTTCGCTAACACTTGAGTCCGACAGCCATCAGCAGCCCCTCTTAGAACTGGACCGCGTTTCCTTTGCTTACCAGAGTAGCAGACCTATTCTGCGGGATATCAATCTGACCATTCCCAAAGGTCAGCGGCTAGCTATTGTTGGCAAGAATGGAGCAGGAAAATCAACCCTAGCTAAGGCTCTCTGTTGCTTTATCAATACGGAGGGAGATTATCGCTGGCAGGGTCAAGATATCAAGGGAGATTCGATCAAGGAGCGGGCTGAGCGTATCGGCTATGTCCTGCAAAATCCTAATCAGATGATTTCGACGACCATGATTTTTGATGAAGTAGCTCTGGGGTTGCGACTGCGCGGCTTCGCTGAAGAAGAGATTCAAGAAAAAGTCTTTGCAGTTCTCAAAACCTGTGGTCTGTATGAGTTTCGTAATTGGCCGATTTCTGCTCTTTCTTTTGGTCAAAAGAAGCGGGTGACTATTGCTTCAATCTTGGTGCTGAATCCAGAGATTATCCTTTTGGATGAGCCGACAGCTGGTCAGGACCAGCGAAATTATACGGAAATCATGAATTTCTTGGATGAGCTTCATCATCAGGGACACACTATTATCATGATTACTCATGATATGCAGCTTATGCTGGACTATTCTGATCGGGCCCTAGTTGTCGTGGACGGCCAGATTTTAGCAGATAAAAGTCCGGCCGAGGTGCTGACAGATCAGGAGCTGATTAAACTTGCCAATCTTAAGGAAACCTCTATTTTTGCTTTAGCTGAGAAGCTGGGGGTTGATCCCTTGGCCTTGACAGAATATTACATGCAGCGAAAGGAGGAGAGTCATGTTTAACCAGCAGAAATTGATTGGCTACCACACAGGTACAAGCTTTATTCACAGCTTATCCGGTGCCAGCAAACTTCTATTTTTCATTTTGGTATCAATAACTGCTATGATTAGTTATGATACGCGTTTTCTGCTTTTTGTGGCAGTGGCTTCTCTGGCCTTATTTAAATTATCTGGTATTCGGCTGAAGGATATTTCTTTTGTTTTGGTGTTTGCCGGTAGCTTTGCCTTCTTAAATCTGAGCATGGTTTATCTTTTTTCTCCGCAGTATGCAGTAGAAATCTACCAGAGTAAGAATGTGTTGTGGACGGGATTCGGAGCATATAATTTGACTAGTCAGGAGCTTTTTTACCTCTTTAATCTTTTGGTGAAATATTTTTGCACGATTCCTTTAGCCCTGATTTTCCTGATGACGACTCATCCTAGTCAGTTTGCTTCCAGTCTAAATCAGATTGGGGTGCCCTACAAGGTAGCTTATGCTGTCAGTTTGACTATGCGCTATATCCCAGATTTGCAGGAGGAATTTTACCTCATCAAGATGTCCCAAGAGGCGCGTGGTTTGGAATTGTCAGCCAAAGCCAAGGTGAGCCAGCGAATCAAGGGCAATCTGCAAATTGTTATTCCCCTGATTTTCAGCTCATTAGAGCGAATCAATACGATTGCCACAGCTATGGAATTACGCCGCTTCGGAAAAAATAAAAAGCGGACTTGGTATACTCAGCAAGAATTCAGTAAGCTAGACAAGCTTGTTATCTTCTTGTCAGTGCTCCTATTAGTCATTGGCCTTGGTCTTTTCTTAGTCAATCAGAGTCGTTTCTATAATCCTTGGAGATAAGGAGGCGAGAGGCTGCATTTATGAATGGATGATTGCCTATAGAAACTTCTAATCGCAAGTATAAAAAATCAGGCAGTGATGTGCCTGATTTTGATTATAGCGGTCTTTTATTTGGCATGCCGGCTTTGCGGGGGTATTTATTGGGTGTCTCTTTCTTCTTTTCAACTACCGTAATAAAACGAGGGTCCCCGTTGGGCAGGGCATAGCTGAGGTTGTCTTGAACCTTACTAAAGAGGAGACTCAAGGCATTTTTGGCTTCTTCCAGTTCTTCTGGGGCGTTAGAAGCCTTGAGGGCCAGAAGTTTGCCACCCACTTTCAGGTAGGGAATGGTCAGCTCAGATAGGACCTGCATCCGAGCGACTGCACGGGCGGTGACTAGTTCAAATTGAGCCCGAAAGGCCTTGTCTTGCGCAAAATCTTCCGCACGTCCGTGGTAGAAGTGAACCTTGTCCAGCCCGAGCTCCTCTGCCAGCAGTTTGAGGAAGTTGATGCGTTTGTTGAGCGAGTCGATGATGGTCACATCCAGCTGGGGGCAGATGATTTTCATAGGGAGGCTAGGAAAGCCTGCACCGGCTCCGATGTCCAGCAGCTTGAGCTCTTGATTATCAATCAGGCCTTGCAAAATGGGGGCAATTGAATCATAGAAATGCTTGAGATAGACTTCATTTTTTTCTGTGATAGCTGTCAGATTGATTTTTTCATTCCATTCGACCAAGAGTTCAAAATAGCGTTCAAACTGGTCTTTCTGGCGGTCAGTCAGCTCAATGCCCTCTTGAGCCAAGAGCCGGTAAAATTCTTGCGGTGTCATAGTTTCATCCTTGTCTATCAGTATTCATCCTATTATATCATAAAAAAGAGACCCTGGCATTGTTGCCAAAGGGCCTCTTTTTCTATATGCCAATCTGATTGAGCTCAGCCAAGAGCAGCTGACGTCGCTCATCCTGATTAGCGGTTTGGTCAAAGAGAACTTCTTTTTTTATCTTGCCATCTAAAATAAGCAGCACCTTGTCTGCATAGGTAGCCACGCTGGCATCATGCGTCACTAGGAGAATGCTTGCGCCCTGCTGGTGGAAGTGCTGTATGAGCTCCATAGCCTGACGGCCAGCCTGAGAGTTGAGGGCTCCTGTCGGCTCGTCAGCAAAAATGATTCGAGGCTGGTTCATGAGAGCCCGACAGATGCCAGCTCGCTGGAGTTGGCCGCCCGATACCTGATGGATGCTGCGGTGGGCGATATCCTCGATTCCAGTCAGAGCCATTAACTCCTTGGCTCGCTCATAGGCTGCCTTTCGCTCGCTGCCTTTCTTACCAATAATACTCGGTAGGCGGATATTGTCTAGGATATTGAGATTTTTCAGGAAGGTTGCCTGCTGGAAGACAAAGCCAAAAGCTTCTCTGCGAAGGCGGTCTAAGTCTTTATCTTTCATGGCCAGCAAGTCCTGTCCCTCGTAAAGAATCTGTCCTTGGTCAGGTCTGTCAATGGTGGACAAAAGGTTGAGAAGAGTGGATTTCCCGCAGCCAGACGGTCCCATAATGGCGATGAATTGGCCGCTTTCAATCTCCAGCGACAAATCACGGAGAATGGGCTCCTGATTTTCCTGATAGCTTTTGCTGAGGTTATGTGCGTCTAATAACATGGGCTTCTCCTCGGATGTATAATAAATGCTAAGCGCTCGGAAGCTATCTACTTAAGGTCAATGTTCCTTGAGATAACGTCCGATTTCCAGCTTGTTCAGCGCTCGGAGACTGATGTGTGCTGCTGTGAGTCCACTAAGAAGCAGAGCCAGCGGTGTCCATAGAAAAGTAAAGGACTTATTGATGATGAGCTGGAGTTTGCTGATACCGAAGCTGCTGAGCAGTAGACCGCAGACTTCTTGCCCTAGACTAAGGAGTAGCAGGTCGGCTATTGCCAGAGCCAGCATTAAGATGAAGCAGACAGCGAGCAGGTAGTGGCTCCTGAGTCGTTCACTGCCAAATCCCAGCATCCGATAAAGTGCCAAGTCAGCTTGGTCCTTGGTGAAAATCATATAGACAAAGAGAGTCATAAGGATGAAGATGATTCCCAGCCCTGTCCAGAAAACGCTGGTCTGAATCAGGCGGAGCATAGCTAGAGTGTCATCAAAAGTCTGATGGAAAAAGTCTTCTACGTCGGTTAATTTATAGTTGGAATAGTGTTTTTTCCATTCGTTGATTTTTTTAGCTTTGTTGCTAGCATCTTTAAGGCGGATGGTCGTCAGACTATTGAGCGTTTGCGCTTGCTTTGTCACAAAGACAGCCTTGGCGGTCTTGCCACCGTAGGTCAGGTCTGAGTAGATACCGACTACTTTTAGTCTCCTTGCTTGGCCATCAATATTCAAAGTCAGGCTGTCTCCTACTTTTAGCTTGAGCTCTTCTGCCTGCAGCTTGGAGAGGGCAATTTCATGCTCGTTTTTAGGATAGCGGCCTTGGCTGTATTTGACTGGAAATCCTGCATGGTTTCCCAGAGTTACCCGCAGCTGCTGGGTCTGACCTTGCTGGTCTTGATAGGAGAAATTCTGGCTCTGGTACTGATTAATTTCTGCGATATCCTTGTCTGCCTGCAGTTCTTTCAGAAGCTGGGCAGCCTTGGTATCAATATCTTCAGTCTGAGAAATATCAACCAACACATCTGCCTGACCAGCTCCCAGATACTGGATGAAGTTTTTATCCGTCACAGTGCTGTAGAGACTGGCTGGCAGCAGGATAAGCAGGCTAATCAAACTGACAATGAACAAGATAGTCAAATAGAGTTTTTTATGACTGAGAATCGTTTTCAGGGCGAAATAGGGTCTGTCTAAGAAGGGGATAGTCGGTAAGCCCATTTTCGGAGTAGAACGAGTCTCGGTCAGACTGTTGGAAGAAGCTAATCTTAAAGCTTGGCCGGGTGTCATTTTCTTAAAAGAGCTAAGAGGCCGGGCAGTCAGCCAGAAGACTAAGAGACAGAGCAACAGAGCCACTAGCATTTCCAAAAGATAGCTATAGAATGGCGTCGGACTTTGCCCCATAGACAGTGCCATCTGCTTTTTAAAAGGAGCGCTCAGAAGAAAGGACAGTCCCCAGCCTACGATGATTGTAAGAGCCAGGCAGAAATAATACTTGGTCAGGTAGACCCTGCTGATAAAGCTTTGGGGCAGCCCCATTACCTTCATAACTGCAATTTGCTGCAGGTCTTCTTGAATCTTGGTCAAGAGGGCAAAGCGCATGCAGAGAAAGGTGATGCCAATGATGGCCATAACCAGCAGCCCCATGACCAGGATGACTAGAGCATCATTGAAGCCATTAATCATCTTGATGGTCGGATAGGTAATCATAGGCGGCCCGTTGGACTCAAGCTCTGCACTTTTATAGGCCTGCTCGATGGTAGAAATCTGGCAAAGCTTATGCACTCGAAAAGCAATCAGGTTCTCATTAGATGCAAATGCTTCTTTTTTCAGAGTCTGCAAATCAGCCTGCGAGATCAGAAAGCGCTTGGAGGAAACTAGACCCGCATTCATCTGGGCATCTCGAATAAAGCCCTGAACAGTTAGCTGTAGCTTGCCGACCCTTATTTGGTCACCGATTTTGATTTTTCCACTGTTGTAGTAGTAGAGGGGAATGTAGACTTGCCCCGGCTGAGGCTGAGCAGGCCGGTTATATTGATCCAGCAGAAAGTCAAAGTTTTGGTTTTGACTGGAAAAGCCATTATCCTGAGAGCTGTCCTGAAGTGAGTCTTTCTCATTGATGCGGATGGCTGATCCTTCCACATTGACAAAGTCTGTCAGCTGCCAAGAGGCAATTTCTGGATGCTGCTGGACAAAGTTTTGCAGCCGTTTTCGGTCAACGCTTCCGCTGTGCATTTGTAGCAGGTGAGGACTTTTAGCTGTTTCTACAAAGCGCTCAATCGAGCTAGTGAGACTGACGGTCAGGCGTGTAGCTGCAAAACTCAGAGTCAGAGTCAGAAGCAGGAAAAGTCCGATGACCAGCATGCTGATTTTATTTTCTTTTAGATCATTTTTTATCAAGCGTTGAAACATATTCCAGCTCCTTTACTGAACGTGCTCGGGAGAGCAGGTAAGCACCGATGCTGATAGAGATACCGGATAGGATAAAGAGCAGACCATAGCCTCTGCCTCCGCCAACACCGATGATTTTTCCGACAGAATTGGCCAACCAGCCAAAGTAAGTTAGCGAGGGCTTGAAAAGACTATCTGCCACCCAACCCATGCCAGCATAAGCTAGCACATAGCCCAGCTGGGAAATAATCCCAATGGTTCCCCAGACCTTGCCTTGGTCAGCTTTGTTAATATTGATGCGGACTAGATAGTCAATGGCTGTATTGGCGAAGGGTAGGGCAGCAAAGAGGAGAAAGCCAAAGCTGCAAATCCAGATGAAGTTTTCCTTCATTCCCAGCCCAACCATGAAGAGCCCCAGTAGAAATAGAGATAGGCAGAGCATACGATGGAAGTGCTTTTTGATAGCAAATATCCCCAGAACTAAGCCGCCGATGAGCATGCCGCTGCTGGAGATGGTCATGACCCAACCGGCTGTCTTGGCATCTGCGAAAGCCAGCACCAAGGGAGAAAGCAGGATTTGGACAGTTCCCAGAAAGAAGGAAAAGCCTGTTCCAGCTAGGACTAAAATCCAGATACCTTTTTTTCCATAGACGATTTGAAAACCTTTAAGGAAATCAGCCCAGAAACGACTGTCGCTGCTATAAACTTGTGTGTGAATGGCTCTACGAGCGAGCAAGGTGCAGGCCACTGTCACGAAAATGGTCGAAAAATCCAGCAACAGAATCGTGCTGATATGTCCACTCGCTAAAATCATTCCAGCCAAGGCTGGTGAAATCAGATAGCGGGCAATGCCATTAATCTGGGACAAACCAGTTGCTTTTGATAACTGGTCCTCAGGCAGCAAGTCGGAAATCGTAGCTCGAAAGGCCGGATTGACCAAGGCTGAAAAGAGTGAGCTAATGGAAGCTCCGATACAGATAAAAATCAAAGCAGGATTCTTCAGACTAAAGTAAATCCAGAGAACTCCTAAGCCTGACAGGCCATCTCCCAGAGCCATCAGCAATCTTCGGTCATAGCGATCTGCCAGAATTCCAGCCAGAGGGGTGACCAAAAGACCGGGTAGAAAAGCACAAAGAGTAACAAAAGAAGAAACAGAAACCAAACCGGTCAGCTGGAAGATATAAACTCCTAAAGCGAAAGATGTCATACCGGAGCCGATTTCCGAGATGAGGCTTCCTATCCAAATCAATAAAAAGAGTCTAAAGCCTGATTGTTTCATAGTTGCCTCCTAATCTTGAGACGTCAAGTAAGTGTAAATAGTGAATTAGTAATTAGTCTTCTAGCTGCTTTGAGTCTGAATCAAGTCTAGAAAGGGATTGAAGTAGCCTTGCCGGCTGTGAAAAAGAGTTTCTAAAAGATAGAGAAAAGCCTGTAGTTTTTGCTGCTGTTTTTCTGGGGGTAGAGCCTGAAAACTGCTGCCAAAAACTTGAAGCGAATAAGTAAGAATCATTTCCAGGCTTTCGTAGGGATAGTCGGTCCTCATATCTCCAGCGGTGATGCCGTCTTGGATGATGGGAAGTAAAATCTGAGGTGCCCGTTCAAGAAGAATTTGATTGGTCTTTTCGTGCAGGAGCGCATTTTGTGGCTGATTGAGATGCAGCAGCACTTCCTCTCCCTCTTGGTGATTGAGATTCAGAGCAGCCATGCTGCCAGCCAAGCGCTCTATGATAGTCAGTTCACGATTATCAGCAAAGGCTTGGGAAGCTGTAAATGCTCCTTCAATGGTTCGCTCAATGATGGCATCCATTATCTCTTCCTTAGAAGAAAAGTAATAGTAGAGAGTACCACGGGCGATTTGAGTCGCTTCTAAAATCTGGGAGATAGAGGTCTGGTCAAAGCCTTGCTCCATAAAAAGCTCCTGAGCGGTATCTAAGATAAAGTCTTTTTTATTGGCCATGTTTGCATCCTTTTTAATAGTAAAATTTTATTCGACCGACTGTCGGTTTATTCTTTCCTTTATCATACATCTTTTCAATACCCATGTCAAGAATAAAGACAGTCTCACTATTTTTTGATATAATAAGTCTAATCCAAATTGAAGGAGTATATCATGACTTTTATTATTATTCTTATCGTTGTCGTATTTTTGGCTTTCTTTGTCATTGGCGCTTACAATACACTGGTCAAAAGCCGTATGCAGACTCAGGAAGCCTGGAGTCAGATTGATGTGCAGCTCAAACGCCGTAATGACCTGATTCCCAACCTTTTGGAAACGGTCAAAGGTTATGGCAAATACGAGCAGGCAACCTTGGAAAAGGTGACCCAGCTGCGCAACCAAGTAGCTTCAGCCACTTCACCAGCCCAAGCCATGCAAGCCAGTGATGCCCTTTCTCGCCAGATTTCTGGAATCTTTGCAGTAGCTGAAAGCTATCCAGATCTGAAAGCCAATACCAACTACCTGAAGTTGCAGGAAGAGCTGACCAATACAGAAAATAAAATTGCTTATTCTCGTCAGCTTTATAATTCAGTAACTAGCAACTACAATGTCAAGCTGGAAACTTTCCCAAGCAATATTATTGCAGGTATGTTTGGTTTTAAAGCTGCAGCTTTCTTACAGACGCCAGAAGAAGAAAAGGCTGTCCCAAAAGTTGATTTTGGCAGTACCGGGCTAGGTGACTAAGATGCTATTTGATCAAATTGCCAGCAATAAAAGGAGGACTTGGTTCCTCCTTATCGCCTTCTTTGGTCTCCTGGCCCTCATCGGGGCGGCTGTCGGCTATCTTTGGCTAGATTCTGCCTTTGGTGGCCTGATCCTTGCCTTTATCATTGGTGGCATTTATGCTATCAGTATGATTTTTCAGTCTACGGAGATTGTCATGTCCATGAATGGCGCGAGGGAAGTTTCCGAGCAGGAAGCACCTGAGCTTTATCATATTGTGCAGGATATGGCTATGGTGGCGCAGATTCCCATGCCTCGGGTCTATATTGTAGAAGATGCGTCGCCCAATGCTTTTGCGACTGGATCAAAGCCTGAGAATGCAGCAGTTGCTGCTACAACAGGCTTGCTTGCTATCATGAACCGAGAGGAGCTTGAAGGTGTCATGGGCCATGAGGTCAGTCACATTCGAAATTATGATATCCGTATTTCAACGATTGCGGTAGCTTTGGCTAGTGCCATTACTATGCTGTCTAGCCTAGCTGGTCGTATGATGTGGTTTGGCGGTGGTCGTCGGCGAAGCAATCGGGACAACGATAATGGTCTAGGGGTTATTCTGTTGATTGTGTCCTTATTGGCTGTGATTCTAGCGCCCCTTGCTGCGACTTTGGTGCAGCTGGCCATTTCCCGTCAGCGGGAATTTCTGGCAGATGCCTCTAGTGTGGAGTTGACTCGCAATCCCCAAGGGATGATCAATGCTCTGCTGAAACTGGAGCATAGTCAGCCTATGGAACATGACGTCGATGATGCCAGTGCGGCGCTCTACATCAATGACCCCAAAAAAGAAGGTGGGCTAAAGAAACTTTTCTATACGCACCCTCCTATTTCAGAGCGGGTAGAGCGATTGAGAAAGATGTGAGAAGGAAGCTTTGACTTCCTTCTTTTTTGTTATGAAATTGTAATAGTTCTGTGTTATTATCGAAATAAACCTATTCAGTTATAAAAGGAGTTTTCTAGTATAAGTGGAACAATAAAATCTAGCTCAATAGCAGCAGAGAATGCTATTAGTGAGCTGGTAGGATTTGATACCAGTGACAAGCAAAATTTGCAGGTAGACTTTAGCTATACATCTGATATTGCTGGTATGGAAAACGGTCGTCAGGCAAGTAACCAGATGCTACAAGCTGTTAGTGACTTTAGTGTAGCTGTCTTGGCTCAGGCGAATAAGTTTCCGGAAATTGCCTACAAGATTGAAAAACGCGATATCGAGCAGGCTCAAAGATGGAGTAGCTAAAAATGGCAGATATTAATGAAGAAAAACGTTCTGAACTTTGGCGAGAAATTGTCAAGATTGAGGATAAGGAAGAAAGTCTTCTGGCTATCAAAAGACAATACGAAAAGCAGTTGACTAACTTTTACTCAGATATCCAGACTCTCAACTGCCGGATGACAAACCTGTTGGAGCTATCGCCCAGTTCTCACAAGATAGTGGAACAAATCGAAGAAGATAACTGGTCCATCCAGCGGGCCATTGGCTGGTATGTGGATGAGGAACTGGATGATTTAGATAAACAGACTAAAAAGGCTCGTCGACTTTTAGATGATGTCAGAGAAGAACTGGTTACAGAAAGGAATCGATTACCATGGGAGTAAGATACAGCGCTCAAGAATCCCAAGAGCTGATTCAGGCCATGACCAACAATCTCCAAGTGGCTAATGAAGTGATAGACCGCTTATCCAGTGGTTGTGACCATCTAATCTCTTCCTTGGATTCGGGTGAACTCATGGGAGCAGCCTATACAGCTGGTAAGGGACTTTTTACAGATATCATCCTACCCTCTATCAAGAAATTGCAGGCAGCTGTAGATGATATTCAGGAAGAGTTGACTTCCTACAAACATGCGGATGCCCAAATATCTGAATATGGCGATTTAGATTTAGAACAGCTCAAAGAGCTCAAAAAAGTAAGGGAAGAGCAGTTGGCTGTAGTTGAGGCTCAAATCCAAGTAAGGGAGGCTATTCTCAGCCAAGTCAAGGATCTCTTAAGTATGAATTGGGCATAGGCTTTCTCGGATAGAGCCGTGCTCTACAATGCCAAATCTCAAATTGAGTCGGGTATTCAGGATTTAGATGACAAGATTGAAAAGCTAGAATTCTTTGTTTCACAGGTTTCCCAGTATTTCAGTGATAGTCTAGAAGTCCTTGGCTTAGCTATTCAAGGAGCCACACAACTTAGTAAAGTCATTGTCGACAGTGATGGCAACTACTATGCGGATGGTGTGGACATGAGCTGGGTGGCTAAGATGCAAGGACAGAAGATTGAGACATATAAGCTGGATAAGAATATCCCAGTGACTAAAGCTGAAAAGGAAAAGAAAGTGATTGTGGATGATTTAATGTCATCTTACAACTTGGATGAGCCTACGGCAAATGTGATCTATAAGCTTCAGCAGGGGATTTTGAAAAAGGCAGAACAAGAAGGCTGGACTAATGAAAAAGTTATCTATGAGTATAATAGACTAGTTGCATCTCCAGTTTATGGGGTAAGGGCAACCTGGAGAGGTCTTGCGGGTGTTGTTGATGCCAAAAATACAAGTGATTTAGATAGTGCTTTGGCAGATTATGGTTTTTCAGAGGAAGAATGTATACTCTTTAAAGATAAAATTAGAAAACAGTATGAATCTAATCATAGTAAAGACTTAGCGCATGAAGCTGTTCAAATTGCTAGTTTTACTGAGTTATCATGGGGTGATAGAGACTTATCTAACCTAGATGGCTGGAAGGGACTAAGCGCCCATATTCTTAGCACAATTGGAAATTCAATTCGGATTGGAGACCTATCTGTAAATACTGAAAAGTATGAAAGTTCCTTCAAAGGAGACATTGATTCTGGTAGATATGATGATGCAGATTTTAATTCAGATTTAGATGCTATTGTTTCTTACGAAAGAATGGTTGCAAAAGATGTAGAAACAAAAGATGTATTTAAAGTTCAAGCAGATTACAATCATAGTATACAGACAAACCAGATAAATCGTGTTGAAGAATTCTATACTGTGATGGGAAATGGGGATAAATCTAACGGTAAACTTATGGTTAAAACTCTTATTGAAAATAATACGATAGGAGGCAACTTCATTAAATATGGCTTTGACCTCAATATTTTTATTGGAAATCCTAACGACAAGGAAGAGGGTTGGAAACAAGACTTCTATGATTACTTAGATAGAGGAGATGAAAAAAATGTCGGGACTTAAAAAAATACTAATCATGATTGGTTCTGTAACGGTCTTAGTTGCTGGAATGAATTTTTATTTTCATGTTCAAAGCTACCAAGAACGTAGCCAACTAAAAGCTTCCTTTGAACAGAAGGACAACATAGCCGTCTTAGAACATTTAATGGCGTCAGAAAAGTATGCGTCTGACATCCGCAAAGCAGGCTATGTCGTTCCTCCCGATGGTGCTATTCGCTTGGATGGAGGAATTGAAGATATAGAGATAAAAGGAAGTTTAGACTTGAAAATTTCAAACCAAGGAAAGGATGAAGTCGCTGTTTTTTTGAAACAACAGTAAATGAGGAAAAAATAGATGCCTACTATATTTTAGATAATCAATTAACCATAAAACGTAGATATTACTCGCATATTAATAATCAAAATATAAAAGAGAGAGTGACCATCCCTCAAGCCGAAGAAGAACGCCTATTAAAAATTATCCAAAAAGAGCTTGAGGACTTCATGGAAAAGATGTATCATACTTTGTATGATTGATTTTGAAAAGAATCTATAATAGATAAATATAAAAAGACTGAGAATTCTACTTCTCGGTCTTTTTTTCAAAGGTCAATAGTAGGGCAAAGAAGCCGATTAGGCTAAAAATCAGCCAGGCGCCAGTCATATTCCAGAGGGCTAGGCTGGTAAAGAGCATGGTTCCGAGAGGGACAGAGAAGCTAAAAAGCAGGCTGAGAAAGCTGGAAGTTTGAGCGAGGACATCTGATGAGAGCTTGCTAAGGAGCAGGCTATTGATTTTCGGATTGACCTTTCCAGCTATATACATCATAAAGAAAATAGCTACCATGCCTAAAAATACAGGTAAACGAAAAAGATTAATCAAACCCAAAGTTAAGATAGCCAAGGTAGAGGCAAGAGCCAGATGATTGATGGAAAGTTTGCTGAAAAAGTCTTTAGGTGTCAATCCGGCAGAGACAACGCCCAGAATGAAAACAGTCTCAAAAATGAGCAGGGATTGGCTGAAAGAAAGGCCAAAAACAGGATAGTCCAGTAGATAAAGATTGTAGAGAGCCATGACGGAGCCACCCAAGGCATTGAGAATCAGGATTTGAGAGAGCAATTTTAAAAAACTGCTGGCTCCTTCTTGTTCAAAGATAATTTTAGAATTTTGATACAGTTCTTTAAGCTGGGTCTTGAGGGGGAGGGGACTCTGAGAAGATTGGACCGTTTCATGAGTCAGTCTATTGCGAACGATATATAAAATGGAAGAAGAAAGGAGAAAGGATAGAGCATTTAAGAGAGCGACCAGTGCGAAGTTTTGATTGCTGGCAGCAAGTAGCCAGACACCCAGTGCCTGCCCGATTAGATTGCAGATAAAGGTAATCATCTGGGTGAAGGAGAAAGCTTCCATGAGATTTTCCTCTGCCACATTCTTTTTTAGAATGGGCATTTGCAAACCGCTGCGATAATCGCTGATTACATCGGATAGGATATTCATCAGGCAAACCAGAGAAAAAGCAAGATAGCTGATTGACTTAGTCAGGAAAGCCACCAAGATGAACAGCAAGGCTTGGAGATAGCCAAAACGAATCAGCCAAGCAGATTTATGAACAGTTTTGTCTGCCTGTATTCCCACAAAAATCGTAAAGAGAGTCGGTACGAGAACGATTAGATTGGCGGTTGCTACGGCAAATTTTGGTTGAGGCATACTGGAGGCAAAAACTACAAAAACAATGTTGTAGATGGAGGCTCCCAGTGTGTTAAAAATCCGAGAAAGGCTCAGGGCAGCATAAACCCTATTTTTAAAAAATAATTTCATACGTGACTCCTTTTTGTTTTATCAGTCTTGATTATAGCAGGAAAAAAATCACGCTTCAAGGGGTTTTCAGTAAGTGGTAAAACTTAGTAAGCTAAGTGGTAAGAATCCCAATGCGACTTACAGCTTCCTTATGAGCCTAGTATAAGATAAAAATAAAAAAGGAGATAAAAGTTAGATATTTTCAACGAATTTGTTTTCTCAGGAGTTTTTCAATGGCTAACTGGTAATAATCAGCGCTGTTTTGGCAGTCTAACAGATTTTGCTCGTTTTTCTCGCTTTTGGCCTGAAAACTGAAGGAAAATTCATAATATTTTCTAAAATAGCTAGTAATTTTGAGATAGCTATGTCGCTTTTCCCGTTTTCAAATCGGGAGAGCATTGATTTGGAATACACTTGCTCGGCTGCTTGGGATAAGGAGACGTGCCTAGCTTCTCTGAACTCTTTAAATATTTTTCCTAGCATTACCATAAAAATTCCCTCCAAATATTAGTAGTATTATAATAAAAAACGGTTGATTCTAGTTTTCAAGGGGGAATCATGATATAATAAAAGAGAAAATTTAAAGAACGAGGCACTTATGTTAAATATTCAAGAAATTCGGAAAAATCCCGATGGTCTGAAGTTTGAGCAGAATTTTGATTTGGCTCAGGAGTTACAAGAGCGTAACGCTGAGATTTTGGACGTAAAAAATGTTACGGCTAAAGGGAAAGCTCAGTATGAGGATGGACTTTACTTCCTTGATTATGAGCTGTCCTATACCATTACCCTAGCTTCCAGCCGCAGCATGGAGCCAGTTGACTTGCAGGAAGCCTATCTGGTCAATGAAATTTTTGCGGATGGTCAGCATGGAAGATCGCAGCAGGATTTGTTAGAGGAAGATCTGGTTTTACCTATTGAGGGAGATAGAATCGATCTGGCTGAGAGTGTGGCGGACAATATTCTGCTCAATATTCCGCTAAAAATCTTGACTCCAGAAGAAGAGGCAGGTAGTGAGATGCCAACAGGAAATGACTGGCAGGTCATGACAGAGGAAGAATATCAACAAAGCCAAAAAGAGAAAAAGGAAGCGAATAGTCCTTTTGCAGGGCTGCAGGGCTTATTTGACGAGTAGGCCAGTTAGGAGTCTGGTTTAACTTGCGCCTGTAAAAAGATGCAGGAGAGCTAGCACTTTGGCATAGCTGAAAACAGGCATGAAATTAGCTGTTTTTGTAGATTAAGAACGAACAGTAAATATTTTGAAATCCGTTACTTATTTGATATACTGATTAAAAATATATTAGAACGATATTATGATATATTGTTCTGAAAAAGGAAGGAAGTTTTTATGGATATATTATTTATCCCAGGGTGGTTGATTATTGCAATCATTGCTGCCATCGTGCTTATTGTTCTTTTGGCTAAGGGGTATGTCAATGCTAAGCCAAATGAAGTAGTCGTTATTACTGGTCTGCGTAAGCAGCGCCATTTGCGCGGTAAGGCTGGTTTCATGATTCCTTTTGTAGAGCAACGCTCTTATCTAGATATCGAGCAGTTTTCTACCGATGTTCGTACTTCTGAGTCTGTACCGACACTTGACTTTATCAATGTTCGTGCGGATGCTGCTGTTAAGCTGAAGATTGGTACTACGGATGAAATGGTCGAGCGGGCAGCTGAGAACTTCCTCAACTGGAATACAGAGGATATTTCAAATTCTGTCCAAGATGTCCTAGAAGGAAATCTTCGTGAGGTAATCGGTCAGATGGAACTGCGCAAGATGGTCAATGACCGTCAGGAATTTGCCTCTAAAGTGCAGGATAACGTAGCGCCAGATTTGGCTAAGATGGGTCTGGAAGTCATTGCCTTTACCGTTCAGTCTTTCTCTGACGAAGGTGGTGTGATTGATAATCTCGGTATCGAGAATGTCGAAACGATCAAGAAAGACGCCCTGATTGCCAAGGCTAAGGCCGAACGTGAGCGCAAGGAAGTTGAGGCTGAGCAGGATAAGTTGGCTAACGACAAGCGCGTGGCTGCTGACTTAGAAATTGCTCAAAAGCAAAATGAACTGAAACTCAAGCAAGCTGCTCTTAAACAAGAAGCAGACATTGCTCAGGCTAAGGCTGATGCGGCTCAAGGTATCGAAGCAGAAATTCAACGTCGTGAGCAGGAACGTGTGGCTGCCGAAGCCAACATCATGAAGCAAGAAAAAGAAGCGGAAGTCAAGGAGCGGGAAGTTAAGGTTCGTGAGCAGGAATTGGATGCCAATATCCGCAAGCAAGCCGAAGCTGAAAAATATGCCCGTCAACAGGCTGCGGAAGCTCAATTGATTGAGCGTCAGCGTCAGGCGGAAGCTGAACTCTTTGAAACGCAGAAAGAAGCAGAAGCTCGCAAGGCTCAAGCCGAGGCTGAGAAATATGCTCAGTTGCAGGAAGCAGAAGCTATTGAAGCCAAAGGACGTGCCGAGGCGGAAGCCATTCGCCTTAAGCTAGAAGCGGAAGCACAAGGTTTGGACAAAAAAGCAGAAGCTATGAAGAAGATGCAGGAAGCTGCGATTACGGAAATGATTGTCGATAAACTGCCAGAAATTGCTCGTGCTGTAGCAGAGCCATTGACCAAGGTAGACAAGATTACCATGTATGGGGATGGCAATGCTTCTAAGATGGTCGGCGACATCATGCAGAGTATTGATCAAGTTTCTCAAGGGGCAGGCTTTGATATTCGCCAACTCCTAGCAGGAGCACTTGGCGTCAATATGACTGTCAACAAACTTAAACAAGATGAACAACCGGTCATTGAGATCGAAGATAAATAAATCAGAATCTTACTAAAATAAAGCAAACAGCTGGAAGTTGGAACTTCTGGCTGTTTGCGTATCCTTCCCCAGAAAAACATTTCTATCAGCTAAATACTTTTCATTACCTTGTAAAAATGTTAAAATATAACAAATTAAACAACTAAGTCAAGAGGAGTAGAAAATGACTAAAGCAAACTTTGGTGTTGTTGGTATGGCTGTGATGGGGCGTAACCTCGCTCTCAATATCGAATCCCGCGGCTATACTGTTGCGATTTATAACCGTTCAGCAAATAAAACGGAAGATGTAATCGCTTGTCATCCTGAGAAGAATTTCGTCCCTAGCTATGATGTGGAGTCTTTCGTTCAATCTATCGAAAAACCACGCCGTATCATGCTGATGGTTCAAGCAGGGCCTGGTACAGATGCGACGATTCAGGCTTTGTTGCCTCACTTGGACAAGGGCGATATCCTGATTGACGGTGGGAACACTTTCTACAAAGACACGATTCGCCGGAATGAAGAGTTGGCCAACTCTGGCATCAATTTCATTGGTACAGGCGTTTCTGGTGGTGAAAAAGGAGCCTTAGAAGGTCCATCTATCATGCCGGGCGGTCAGAAAGAAGCTTATGAATTAGTCGCAGATGTTCTAGAAGAAATCTCAGCTAAGGCACCTGAAGACGGTGCACCATGTGTGACCTATATCGGTCCTGACGGTGCAGGTCACTATGTGAAAATGGTCCATAACGGGATTGAATACGGAGATATGCAGCTTATCGCAGAAAGTTATGACCTCATGCAGCACTTGTTGGGGCTATCTGCAGCTGAAATGGCGGATATTTTCACTGACTGGAACCAAGGCGAGCTAGATAGCTACCTGATTGAGATTACAGCAGATATCTTGACACGCAAGGACGATGAAGGCCAAGACGGCCCAATCGTTGACTACATCCTTGATGCTGCAGGAAACAAAGGAACTGGTAAATGGACCAGTCAGTCTTCTTTGGATTTGGGTGTGCCACTGCCATTGATTACAGAATCTGTTTTTGCCCGCTATATCTCTACCTACAAAGATGAGCGCGTGGCCGCTAGCAAGGTATTGCCAAAACCTGCAGCCTTTAGCTACGATGGTGACAAGGCTGAGTTGATTGAGAAAATCCGTCAGGCTCTGTACTTCTCAAAAATCATGTCTTATGCCCAAGGGTTTGCCCAATTGCGTGTAGCATCTAAAGAAAACAACTGGGATCTGCCGTTTGGTGAAATTGCTTCTATCTGGCGTGCTGGTTGTATCATCCGTGCTCGTTTCCTGCAAAAGATTACAGATGCTTACAAGCGCGATGCAGACTTGGCTAACTTGCTCTTGGACGAATACTTCATGGACATTACAGCTAAATATCAACAAGCTGTCCGTGATGTGGTTAGCTTAGCAGTACAAGCAGGCGTACCGGTACCAACCTTCTCTAGCGCTATCGCTTACTTTGACAGTTACCGAGCAGAAAATCTGCCTGCTAACCTGATTCAGGCTCAGCGCGACTACTTTGGTGCTCATACATATAACCGCAAAGACAAAGAAGGAACTTACCACTATTCTTGGTATGATGAAAAATAGGACAGGCCTATGGCAAAGCGAATTTTATTGGTAGAAAATGAAAAGAATCTTGCACGATTTGTGACTTTGGAACTGCAAAAGGAAAGTTTTCTTGTAGACATGGCTGAAACGGGTAAAGAAGGCCTAGCTTTAGTTAGAGAAGCAGATTATGATCTGCTCTTGCTCAACTATGCTCTTCAGGATATGACTGCCAGTGATTTTGCCGAACAGCTGAGCTTAATCAAGCCAGCTTCTGTTATCATTGTCCTTGCCAGTCGTGAAGAAATCAAAGAGCATGCAGATGAGATTCAGCGCTTTGCTGTGTCCTATACCATAAAACCCTTTATTATCAATGATTTGGTTGAAAGGGTATCAGGGATTTTTCGAGGTCGGGACTTTATTGACCAGCATTGTAGCAAGCTGAAAACACCGACTGCTTACCGCAATCTACGAGTTGATTTGAAAAATCATATCGTCTATCGTGGAGAGGAAGTGATTGCCTTAACACGACGGGAATATGATCTACTAGTGACGCTGATGAGCAACCAAAAGGTCATGAGCCGAGAGCAACTTTTGGAACGTGTCTGGAAGTATGAAGGTGCTACTGAAACAAATGTCGTTGATGTCTATATTCGTTATCTGCGCAGCAAAATTGATATTCCTGAGCAAGCCAGCTACATAAAAACCGTTCGAGGTGTAGGCTATGCCATGCAGGAATAACTGAAGATGCTTATTTTTAATAGTAATTAAACTGCACTCCCAAATCTAGATTTTTAGTGTCTGATTTTTGGGAGTGTTGTTTGTGTTTATAAGGAAGTTTTCGCTATGGAAGGAAAAATTCAATATAATAAATTCAGAGATAATCACCGAACTTCAATGCAATCGTTTTCTCTAAGAATAGCTAGCTTTTATCTGCTTTTTCTTCTAAAATCTAAATTTTTTGCAAAAAATTGACAAATATTTTTTATAAAAGCCTTTACAAAATTTAAAAAAATGATATAATAGTATTGTTGAATGCAAACGATTTCACGAAGGAATGGTTTGTGAAAAATATAAGGAGGTCTGGATGATGAAAGATTCATTCAAAAGCATTTTTAGCTTTGAATTTTGGCAAAAATTCGGTAAAGCTTTGATGGTGGTTGTTGCGGTTATGCCCGCAGCAGGTTTGATGATCAGTATTGGTAAGTCAATTCCGATGATCAATCCTGAACTAGGTTTTCTAGTGACTACTGGTGGCGTTTTAGAACAAATTGGTTGGGGGGTTATCGGTAACCTGCATATCCTCTTTGCTCTTGCTATTGGAGGTAGCTGGGCGAAAGATCGTGCTGGTGGTGCCTTTGCGGCAGGTCTATCCTTCATTTTGATTAACCGTATCACTGGGGTTATGTTTGGTGTATCAGGTGATATGCTGAAAGATCCAGAAGCAATGGTTAGCACTTTGTTGGGAGGAAGCATTAAGGTTTCTGACTACTTTATCAGTGTCCTTGAGTCTCCTGCTTTGAACATGGGGGTTTTCGTCGGAATCATCGCTGGTTTTGTTGGAGCAACAGCTTACAACAAATACTACAACTTCCGTAAATTGCCAGATGCTTTGTCATTCTTCAATGGTAAGCGTTTTGTACCGTTCGTTGTTATTTTGCGCTCAGCAATCGTAGCAATTGTTTTGTCATTTGTATGGCCAGTTGTTCAAACAGGTATCAACAACTTTGGTATTTGGATTGCGAATTCACAAGACACAGCTCCAATCTTGGCACCGTTCTTGTACGGTACTTTGGAACGTCTCTTGCTTCCATTTGGTTTGCACCACATGTTGACGATCCCAATGAACTACACACAGCTTGGGGGAACTTATGAAGTATTGACTGGTGCTGCTAAAGGAACTCAAGTATTTGGACAAGATCCACTTTGGTTGGCTTGGGTAAATGACTTGGTTGGTACAAAAACAGCTAATCCGTCTACTTATCAGCACTTACTTGATACTGTTCACCCAGCTCGCTTCAAAGTTGGACAGATGATTGGTTCATTTGGTATCCTTATGGGGGTAGTAGCAGCTATTTACCGCAATGTTGATGCTGATAAGAAACACCAATACAAAGGGATGATGATTGCTACTGCTTTGGCAACCTTCTTGACAGGTGTTACTGAGCCAATCGAGTACATGTTCATGTTCGTGGCAACTCCACTTTACTTGATTTACTCATTTGTACAAGGTGCTGCCTTTGCTATGGCTGACATTGTAAACCTTCGTGTACACTCATTCGGTTCTATCGAATTCTTGACTCGTACTCCAATGGCGATCAACGCTGGCTTGGGTATGGATATTATTAACTTTATTTGGGTAAGTGTCCTCTTTGCTGTAATTATGTACTTCATCGCTAACTTCATGATCAAGAAGTTCAACTACGCAACTCCAGGACGTAATGGTAACTATGAAACAGCTGAAGGTTCAGACGCTGGTTCTTCAGCTCAAGGCGGTGAAAAAGTAGCAGCATCTTCTCAAGTAGTGAATATCATTAACTTGCTGGGTGGTCGTGCTAATATCGTTGATGTAGACGCATGTATGACTCGTCTGCGTGTGACTGTCAAAGATGCAGAAAAAGTCGGAACAGAAGAACAGTGGAAAGCTGAAGGCGCTATGGGCTTGGTTATGAAAGGTCAAGGCGTTCAAGCAATCTACGGACCAAAAGCTGACGTTCTTAAATCTGATATTCAAGACTTGTTGGATTCAGGAGAAGTGATTCCTGAAACTTTGCCAAGCCAAAAAGCTGAGTCTGCAGCTGCAACAGTTAGCTACAAAGGTGTGACAGAAGCAATCGAAACCGTTGCTGATGGTGAAGTCATTAAGTTGGAAGATGTGAAAGATCCAGTCTTCTCACAAAAAATGATGGGTGACGGATTTGCGGTTGAACCAGCAAATGGCAAAATCTACTCTCCAGTAGCTGGTAAAGTGACAAGCGTCTTCCCTACAAAACATGCTCTTGGTCTCTTGACTGAAGCTGGTCTCGAAGTGCTTGTTCATATCGGTCTTGACACTGTTAGCCTTGAAGGTAAACCATTTGAAGTACATGTAGCAGAAGGACAAACAGTTGCTGCAGGTGATCTTTTGGTAACAGCAGATTTGGCAGCTATTAAAGAAGCAGGTCGTGAAACAACAACTGTTGTTGTCTTCACAAATGCTCCAGCAATCAAATCAGTAACAGTTGAAAAATTCGGCAAAGTCGCTGCTAAGACAGTTGTGGCTAAAGTAGAATTGTAAGATAGAAAAGAGAAATCATGGCAAAATTCCTGACTTTAAATACTCATAGTTGGATGGAAGAAGAGCAAGAAAGCAAGCTAAATCAGCTAGCTGAGCGGATTCTCCAAGAAAAATATGATGTCATTTGCCTGCAGGAAGTCAATCAATTAGTGGAGTCTGAACAGGTTGTTCAGGCTCCCTTCTATTATGCGGTAGATGGCGCCATTCCGATTCACCAGGACCACTATGCCCTGCGTCTGGTTGAGAAACTAGCTGAGGCAGGTCTGGACTATTTCTGGTCTTGGGCTTATAATCATATTGGGTTTGATATTTACAATGAAGGGGTCGCAATTCTGTCAAGAAAGCCCTTAACGGCAAGAGAGCTCTTGGTGTCTGATGTCAATGATCCAACTGACTATCATACGCGCAAAGTCTTGCTGGCAGAAACGGAGCTTGAAGGACAGTTCATCACGGTTGCTTCCTGTCACTTATCTTGGTGGGATAAAGGCTTCCAAGGAGAATGGGCTAAGTTTGAATCAGAGCTTTTGCAGGTTCAGACTCCGCTGGTTCTCATGGGAGATTTTAACAATCCTGTCGGTTATGAAGGCTATCAGCACATTCTAAAAAGTCCGCTTGCTTTGCAAGATAGTCATGCAGTTGCTAACACAGTCGTTGGTAAAGCAACAGTTGAAGGTGATATTGCTGGCTGGGCAGGAAACAAAGATGCTCTAAAAATTGATTATATTTTTACAAGTAAAGATTTTAACATTGAGAAATCAGCTGTTGTCTTTGATGGCCAGCGTGGACCAGTCGTTAGTGATCACTTTGGCTTGGAAGCTGACATAGAGTTTTAAGTAAGAAAAAGGCAGTTCGCACCATGAAAAGAACTGTCTTTTTTTGATAGGAACTTGTGTTTATCTTCAACTAATTTCTTGAATGATTTTTCTAAATTTTGAAAATTTAAGTAAGGATATTGAAAGCGTTTGAAATCATTGAGAAAATACAGTATAATAAAATCAAAATAAGATAAGAAAATGCTGAGGAGGCTTCTCATGGCAGTAAAAGATTTTATGACACGCAAGGTCGTATACATTAGTCCAGACACAACGATTGCGCATGCAGCGGATATTATGCGCGACCAAAAACTGCACCGTCTGCCCGTTATTGAAAATGACAAGCTGGTAGGTCTTGTGACAGAAGGAACGATTGCAGAAGCAAGTCCATCGAAGGCGACAAGCTTATCCATCTATGAAATGAATTATCTTCTAAATAAAACTAAGGTAAAAGATGTGATGATTCACGATGTAGTTACTGTTTCCAAATATGCCAGTCTGGAAGATGCGACCTATTTGATGCTGAAAAATAAAATTGGGATTTTACCGGTTGTTGACAATGAACAAGTCTACGGGGTTATTACAGATCGTGATATTTTCAAGGCCTTCCTTGAGGTTTCTGGCTACGGAGAAGAGGGTGTCCGCATGCGTTTTGTCACAGAAGACAAGGTCGGTGTGCTGGCTAAAATCGTCACATTGATTGTCGAAGAAAATCTGAATATTTCTAATACAGTCAATATCCCAAGAAAAGATGGGAAAATTGTGATTGAAGTACAGATTGATGGAAACGTTGATATGACTGCTTTAAAAGCTAAGTTTGAAGAGCACGGAATTGAAGTGGCAGAAATTACTCGCACTAGTGCTAAAGTTTTGTAAGGACAAAAGAAAAAACCTCAATATAGAGGTTTTTTCGTTATCGTACGATAGGTTGCTTGTTAGCATCTAGGGTAAAGCCTTCTCCTAATATTTCATGGGCTTCACTGATGGTCGTGAAGGCAAATGGATCTACGCTATTGATGATTTTCTTCATCTGCTGCATTTCATTACGAGAGACGACACAGTAAACGATTTGTAGATCCTGCTGGCTATAAAAACCTTGTCCCTTCAGATAAGTTACCCCGCGATTCAGCTTTTCATTGATAGCTTCGGCTAGCTCGGTTGGCTTGCTGGTAACGATGAGGAAGCCTTTACCCGCAAAGCCGCCTTCTGCAATCAGGTCAATGACGCGGGAGGTGATGAAGACAAACATCAGGGTATAAGACACCATGCGCAGATCTTTGAAGACCAGAAGAACCAAGGAAATCACCACAAAGTCAACCGTCAGCATGAGTCGGCCCATGGAAATGCTGGTATATTTATTGAAGATGCGGGCTACAATATCGGTGCCACCAGTGGTTCCACCTGCATTGAAGATAGTGCCCAGCCCAATTCCCATCACAATCCCTGTTCCCAAGCAGGCCAGCAAGACATCGCCATCCAGAGCTGAAAAGAAGTACTCTTGTAGATGCTTGGAGGCTGGTAGGATTTCAAAAATCTTGAGCCAAGCGGACACAGAAAAAGTACCTAGAATGCTGAGATAGAGAGTTCGAGAACCTAGTAGCTTCCAGGCAATAATAAAGAGCGGAATATTGATAATCAGATTGGTGGTCGAGACAGGTATTTTAAACAGATAGTAGGTAATCAAGGTCAGACCCGTTGCGCCGCCCTCATATAAATGAAAAGGAATGACCAAATAATGAATCGCAAAAGAAAAAACTCCAGCCCCCAGAATGATGGCCAGTATATTTTTAAATTTAAACATCATATTCTCCTAAGAATTTTCTGATTCTATTTTATCAAAAGTTTTCATTTTATGAAAATAATATGAAATATTTTTCGAAAAATTCTTCTATGGGCTTTTGAGATAATTTTTGGTACAATAAAAGGTAGATTAAAATAAAAGATTCTGCCGTTAGTTAGCAGAAGATATGTAAAAGGGAAACGATGAAAAAAGGTATTTTTATATCGCTGGAAGGTCCGGAAGGTGCTGGGAAGACCAGTGTCTTAGAGGCATTGATTCCTCAGCTGAAAAAGATGGGGTGTCAGATAGTGACGACCAGAGAGCCTGGTGGTGTGGCCATTTCTGAAAAGATTCGCGAGGTGATCTTGGATAGGGGGCATACGGCCATGGATGCGAAAACGGAGTTGTTGCTTTATATTGCCAGCCGGCGCCAGCATCTGGCGGAGAAGGTTCTGCCTGCTTTGGAGCAAGGAACGTGGGTCCTGCAGGATCGTTTTATTGACAGCTCGGTAGCCTATCAGGGCTATGGACGGGGCTTGGCAGTTGACGAGGTGGAATGGCTCAATCGTTTTGCTACAGATGGACTCAAGCCGGATTTGACACTTTATTTCGATATTGATGTCAAGGAGGGTCTAGCACGCATTGCTAGAAATAAGGATCGCGAAGTCAATCGTTTGGACCTAGAAGGTCTGGATCTGCATGAGCGCGTGCGTCAAGGCTATCTTACTATTTTAGAAAAGGAACCAGAACGTGTCATTAAGATAGATGCCAGTCAGCCACTGGATCAGGTGGTGGCTGATAGTCTGGAGGCTATCAGAGAACGTTTTGCAGAGGAGAAATGACAGTAGAAGATTTACGTCAGGCCCAGCCCAAGCTTACAGAGATTTTTCAGCATATTTTGGAAACTGGACGACTCAACCATGCCTATTTGTTTTCGGGGAATTTTTCCAGCTTTGCGATGGCCCTGACCCTGTCCCAGAGCCTCTTTTGTGAGAATAGGCAGGGGGTCTGGCCTTGTGGTAGCTGTCGCTCCTGTCGGCTGATTGAAGCTGAGGATTTTTCGGATGTGACGGTTGTAAGACCGGTGAGTGGCATCATCAAAACGGAGCGAATTCGTGAGCTGGTGAGAAATTTTTCCCAGAGTGGAGTGGAAGGGAACAGGCAGGTCTTTATCATCTGCGATGCGGATAAAATGCACCTTAATGCCGCCAATTCCCTTCTCAAAGTGATTGAAGAACCCCAGAGTGAGATTTACATTTTTCTCCTGACAGCGGATGAGCATCTGATCCTGCCTACCATCAAGAGTCGAACTCAGATTTTTCACTTTCGGAAGAATCAGGCTGCCCTCCAGCACCAGCTGGAAGAGGCTGGCTTAATCAAAAGTCAGGCTGAACTCTTGGCTGCTTATAGCCAGACTCAGGAAGAAGCCGAGCAGCTTATCTCTAATAAGCTTTTCTTTGATTTAGTCAGTGAGAGTCAGCGCTTTGTCAAGGCTGTGCTGACCAATGAGAATCTGGCTTACCTACAGGTGGCTAAGCTGGCTAAATTGGCTGAGGACAAGGACAAGCAGGAGCAGATATTGAAAATATTGGAAGTTTTGCTTGCCAAGGAAATTGGAAGCGAGTCAGGTCGCAGCAAACTGGAAGACTTACTGCAAGCCAAAAAGATGTGGCGGGCTAATGTATCCTTCCAAAACGCTCTGGAATACATGGTTTTAAAAGATGGTGCTTAAGCAGGATAGGAGCAGACAATGAATAAAAAAGAATTATTTGATGCTTTGGATGATTTTTCTCAGACGCTTTTGTTGACTCTTGCTGAAGTGGAGGCAATTAAGAAGAATCTCAAGAGTGTTGTAGAAGAAAATATCGCCCTTCAACTAGAAAATGACAAGTTGAGAGATCGTCTCGGTGAAGTAGAGCAAGCGACACCAGTCAAGAGCAATAAAAATCGGGACAATCTCCGCAAACTTTATTACGATGGTTTTCATGTATGTACAGATTTTTATGGTCAGCGCCGAGAAAATGACGCGGAGTGCATGTTCTGCGACGAGTTGTTATTCAGGGAGTAGAAATGCAGATTCAAAAGAGTTTTAAGGGACAGTCGCTTTATGGTAAGCTGTACTTGGTAGCGACTCCCATTGGGAATATGGATGACATGAGCGTTCGCATGGTCAATACTCTCAAAGAAGTGGATGTCATTGCGGCCGAAGATACCAGAAATACCGGTCTTCTGCTCAAACATTTTGGGATTGAGACTCGACAGATCAGCTTTCATGAGCACAATGCTCAGGAAAAGATACCGGTCTTGCTGGACTGGCTCAAGTCAGGACAAAATTTGGCTCAGGTGTCGGATGCTGGCTTGCCAAGCATTTCGGATCCGGGTCATGATTTGGTTAAGGCGGCTATTGCTGAGGACATTGCTGTGGTAACGGTTCCTGGGCCAAGTGCAGGGATTTCAGCTCTGATTGCCAGTGGTTTAGCGCCCCAGCCTCATATTTTTTATGGTTTTCTGCCTCGCAAGGCTGGGCAGCAGAAGGAGTTTTTCCAGAGTAAAAAATCTTATCCAGAGACACAAATCTTTTACGAATCTCCCCACAGGGTCAAGGCTACGCTGGAAAATATGCTGGAAGTCTATGGCGACCGCCCGGTGGTCTTGGTTCGGGAGCTAACCAAAATATATGAAGAATATCAGAGGGGGACAATTTCTGAGTTGATAGATTATCTGGCGGAAAATCCCCTCAAGGGTGAGTGCCTCCTGATTGTGGCCGGTGCTAGTCTGGAGAAGGAAGATAAAGCGGATGCAGACCTCTTGGCTGAAATTGATAGCTTAGTCCAATCTGGCAGCAAGAAAAATCAGGCTATCAAGGAAGTGGCCAAAAAATACGGGCGCAATAAGAGTCAGCTCTATGCCCTTTATCATGAAGAAGACAGAAACTAGTCCTATCCGGCTAGTTTTTTTGCTAAAAATCCTCCTTTTGTTCGGAAATTCTCCTCAAGTAGGAATTTTTTTGGAAGAGTTATAGAAATTTTCTGAATATTGTGATATGATAAACAAAATAGATTTTTGGAGGTAGGATATGACCATTTACAATTTCTCTGCTGGACCAGCAGTATTGCCCAAGGAAGTCTTGAAAAAAGCTCAGGCTGAGTTTTTAGACTATGCCCAAAGTGGCATGAGTGTGATGGAGCTATCCCACCGATCCAAGGAGTTTGACGACATTATCAAAGAAGCGGAGAGCTTGCTGCGTGAGCTCATGGCTATTCCGGATAATTACCGCGTACTCTTCCTGCAGGGAGGGGCCTCTACTCAGTTTTCTATGATTCCGCTCAATCTCGCCAAGGGGGGGAAGGCTTACTACTTAGTGGCTGGTTCTTGGGGCAAGAAGGCCTACACAGAGGCTGTCAAGCTGGCTAAGACCCTGCCTTTTGAGCCCATTCTCTTGGCTTCATCTGAGGATTCGATTTATGCGGAAATTCCAGTTTTTGATCCAGCGGCCATCGATCCTAAAGCGGCTTACGTGCATCTGACAACCAATAATACTATCGAAGGAACGGCTATCTACGACCTGCCGGCGACCAATGGCGTGCCGATTGTGGCGGACATGTCTTCTAATATCCTAGCTGCTCAGTACCGAGTAGAGGATTTCGGGTTGATTTATGCTGGTGCTCAGAAGAATATCGGACCTGCTGGTGTAACGGTGGTCATCATTCGTGAAGATCTGCTCAATGATGAGCCCGTTCTGTCTAGTATGCTGGACTACCGCATTCAGGCGGACAATGGTTCTCTCTACAATACACCGCCGACTTTTGCCATCTATATTGCCAAGCTGGTCTTTGAATGGGTCAAGGAGCTGGGTGGCGTAGCAGAAATGGAAAAGCGCAATCGCGAAAAATCAGGTCTGCTATACGACTTCATTGAGCAGTCAGACTTTTATCGCAGTCCAGTCCGTTACAAGGAGCAACGCTCAGTAGCCAATATTCCTTTCGTATCTCCAAGTCCAGAGCTGGATGCCAAGTTTAACAAGGAGGCTGCTGCGGCAGGCTTCAAGAATATCAAGGGGCACCGCAGCGTGGGCGGCATGAGAGCCAGTCTTTACAATGCCTTTCCGCTCCAAGGTGTCAAGGATTTGATCGCCTTTATGCAGAAATTTGAAGAAGAAAATTCTTAAGAGAGGGAAACTATGGTCTTTAGTGTCAAAACTTTTAACAATATCAATCAAATCGGGCTCAAAGAGCTGGGCAACGCTTTTCAGATTGACGGAGACAAGTCTGACAATCCGGATGCTTATATCCTGCGCAGTCAAAACCTGCATGGACAGGATTTTCCAAGTAATCTAAAAGCTATTGCGCGGGCAGGTGCAGGAACCAATAATATTCCTGTTGACCAAGCAACAGCTCAGGGAATCGTAGTCTTCAACACGCCTGGAGCCAATGCTAACGCGGTGAAAGAAGCTGTCTTGGCTTCCGTCCTTTTGTCTGCTCGTGATTATATTGCAGCAAACAGCTGGGTCAATGGTCTCTCCGGAGACGATGTTCCTAAGCAAGTGGAGGCTGGCAAAAAGCAGTTTGCAGGTACCGAAATTGCCAATAAAACCTTGGGTGTCATTGGTCTGGGAGCTATTGGTGGGCGTATTGCCAATGATGCCTACCGTCTGGGAATGAATGTCCTAGGTTATGATCCTTATGTATCCATTGAAACGGCTTGGAATATCTCTAGCCATGTCAAACGGGTAGCAGATATTAAAGAAATCTTTGAAAAGAGCGACTACATCACCATTCATGTGCCCTTGACTGAGGATACTCGTGCGACCTTTAATCAAGCGGCTTTTGAAGTCATGCAAAAAGGCACCACAATTATCAACTTCGCACGGGGGGAGTTGGTGGACAATGCAGCCCTCTTTGATGCCTTAGAAGCTGGTGTAGTCAAGCGCTATATCACAGACTTCGGCGTGGAGGAATTGCTCAACCATCCTCAGATTACTGTCTTTCCGCATCTGGGCGGTTCGACCGAAGAAGCCGAGCTCAACTGTGCCATCATGGCTGGCAAGACTATTCGTCGCTTCATGAAAACGGGCGAGATTATCAACTCAGTGAATTTCCCTAATGTCCGTCAGGCGCTCTCAGCTCCTTACCGAATTACTTTGATTAATAAAAATGTACCGAATATTGTGGCTCGGATTTCAACAGCAGTCAGTGATTTGAATATCAATATTGATAATATCATCAACCGTTCTAAAGGCGATTATGCCTATACTCTGCTGGATCTGGATGAGTCGGACGAAAGCAAGATTCAGGAGTTGGTTGACAAGTTTGAGAATAGCGACAATATCGTGCGCGTGCGCTTGATTAAGAAATGATCTATTATAAAAAAATTTACAAAAGTCCCTTAGGGGATCTTTCCTTAGTTGCCGATGAGTCTGGACTTGTCGGCGCTTGGTTTTTAGGACAGAATTATTTTGAGCGAGGTTTGTCAGAAGTTCCTATTCTAGGGAACCATCCTTTTTTGGACTTGGCCAGTAACTTTTTGGATGCCTATTTTTCCGGTCAGCAGCCCGATCCAGCTGCCCTTCCCTTGTCTGCCCAAGGGACGGACTTTCAGCAGCGAGTATGGGCCTATCTCCAGACCATCCCCTATGGACAAACGGTGACTTATGGCCAGCTTGCTCGGGAGCTGAAGGTCAAATCTGCCCAAGCTGTGGGCGGGGCTGTGGGTCGTAATCCCTTGTCTATCCTAGTCCCCTGCCACCGAGTTTTGGGGAGTCAGGGGCAGTTGACAGGTTATGCGGGTGGTCTTGATAAGAAAATTTGGCTTTTGGAGCATGAAGGTGTCCAGCTTGACAGAAGCGCAAAAGTCCTCTAAGCTAGAAGAAGCAGAAAGAGGAGGAAAAATTTATGTTGCAATTTATCGAATATCCTAAATGTTCTACTTGCCGTAAGGCCAAGGCTGAGCTGACTCAGTTGGGACTGGACTTTGAAGCGGTGGATATTGTCAAGGAAACGCCCAGCCAGGAGGAGCTTTTGCAGTGGATGACCAATTCTGATTTGGAGATTAAGTCTTTCTTTAACACCAGTGGTATCAAGTACCGAGAACTGGGGCTCAAGGACAAGGTTCCTCAGTTTTCTGCGGAAGAGGCAGCAGCACTTTTGTCTACAGACGGCATGCTGATTAAGCGACCACTCTTGGTTCGAGACAACCAGATCTTGCAAATTGGCTACCGCAAGCAATATGCGGAATTGGGATTATAAAGAAAACCGAGGCGACTCGGTTTTTTGAGTTGTCTGGCTTGGGTCGCATCAGCTTTCATGATATACTGTTAGTATCCTAATCTTAGAAAGTAATAGTATGGTTTTATCAAAAAAACGGGCTCGCCATGTGATTGAGGAAATTATTGCTCTTTTCCCTGATGCTAAGCCCAGTCTAGATTTTCGTAATCATTTTGAACTCTTAGTAGCAGTCATGTTGTCGGCTCAGACGACGGATGCTGCGGTCAATAAGGCGACGCCAGCTCTGTTTGAGGCTTATCCGACCCCGCAGGATATGGCTGTGGCGGGTGAAGCAGACATTGCAAAACATATCTCCCACCTAGGGCTCTATCGCAACAAGGCCAAGTTTTTGAAGAAATGTGCCCAGCAGCTTTTGGATGATTTTGATGGCCGAGTGCCGCAAACGCGAGCTGAGTTGGAAAGTCTGGCAGGTGTCGGTCGCAAGACGGCTAATGTGGTCATGAGTGTTGGCTTTGGCATACCAGCCTTTGCTGTCGATACCCATGTGGAGCGCATCTGTAAGCACCATGATATTGTCAAAAAATCTGCAACGCCGTTGGATGTCGAAAAGCGAGTCATGGAGGTGCTTCCGCCCGAGCGCTGGCTGCCGGCTCATCAGGCCATGATTTACTTTGGACGGGCCATCTGCCATCCTAAAAATCCCGAGTGTGATCACTATCCGCAACTCTATAACTTTAAAGAGAGTTAAAAAGCGAGGTCTGATGACTTCGCTTTTATTTGATAGGGAAGAAGGAAAGGTAGAACCAGGAAATCAGCAGAGCTATTGCACCGATTCCAAGTCCGAATAGAATAGGAAGGATGATTCTTTGGTAGGGAGCTTTACCTCTTTCTTCGGCTTCTTCAATCTCGCTCAGGCTGCGTCCTTGGTCATAGGCGACAATCTGGCGATAGGTACGAAGATTATGCTTTTTCTTGAATTTCTCAATGCGTAGGGTGTAGAACATCGCGATAGCAAAAATCAAGCAACTAATAGCGATGCCGTACCAATCCAAATAAAAAATTAGGGAAATGCTGATGATAGGACTGCCAATTAGCAGCAAGCTAAAGACCACTCCATCTTTTTGATAGCGCATAAATTCTTGGTCGTGAATAATTTGTTTCATGGTTTCCAAATCTCCTTTTACTAGTTTGTCCAACGACACTTCAAAGACCTTGCTCAGTAAGAGCAGATTTTGAATATCAGGGTAGGTCGCGCCGCGCTCCCAGTTGGAAATGGATTGACGGCTGACAAAGATTATTTCAGCTAAATCATCTTGAGATAAATTTTTCTCTTTACGATAGTGCTGGATTTGTTTTCCGACTTGCATAAGATTTCCTCGCTTTCTGATTTCATTCTACTCAATTTTACTGAAAGTGGCTATCAAAGTTCTTTGACATGCTGATTTTATGGGCTTTAGCAAAGGTTTTTGTCACTGGATTTACAGGTCTGTCAATTTATATTTACCTACTGAAAAAGGGGGCAGCAGCCTCCTTTTTCTTATTCACTAAATCTTAAAAAATAACCATCTGGGTCCAAAATCGCAAATTCATGAGGATAGATAAAGCTATTCCCTACGCGAAATTCTCTTTTCGTTAGCGGACGATGGATGGGATAGTCAGCTTCCAGAAGTGTTTGGTAGAGCTGTGGGACATCCTCAATGCCAAAGGAAATATTGACACCGAGCCCGAAAGGATAGGTCAGCTGAGCTAACTCATCAGCGCTACCTTCTTCTAGCATAAGTTGGCAGTCTTCAAGTGAGAGGAAGAGAAACTTTTCCTCTGGACGCTCGTATTCGACAGAGAATCCAAGCAAGTTGCAGTAGAAGTGGCGCGACTTTTCGATGTCGGATACTATAAATTCGGGAATGACAGCCTGATAGTCCATCAGTTTTCTCCTTAAAGTTCAATCTCCATGACAATCGGTGTGTGGTCTTGGCGCGCACCGGAGTCAATCATATAAGATTTGGTTACCTTGTCAGCTACACGGTTGCTGGTCAGCCAGTAGTCGATTCTCCAGCCTGTGTTGTTGATTTTAGAAGTCTTGCTGCGCTGCGCCCACCAAGTGTATTGATTAGGGATATCGCCGTGCAAGTGACGGAAGGTGTCGGTAAAGCCTTTGGCTAGCAGGTTGGTGAAGCCAGCGCGCTCTTCGTCGGTAAAGCCTGGTGAACGGCGGTTGCTGGCTGGATTGGCCAAGTCGATTTCCTTGTGGGCCACATTGTAGTCGCCAGTAGCGAGTACTGGTTTTTGTTCATCTAGTGTTGCCAAGTAGTCAGCGTATTTGGCATCCCAGACTTGACGGTCATCCAAGCGTTTGAGGCCATCGCCAGCATTAGGCGTATAGACCTGAGTGACGAAGAAGCTGTCAAACTCCAGTGTAATAATGCGACCTTCGACATCCATAGTCGACGGAGCACCGATTTCTGGGAAGGTCACGATTGGTGTCAGTTCATTTTTGTAAAGGAACATGGTTCCTGCATAGCCCTTGCGGGCCGGCTCTTGGGACGAACGCCAAGTGCTTTCGTAATCTGGGAAGAGGTTTGTCAAGATTTTTAAGTGCTTTTTAGTAGGACCTTTAGCAGATAACTTTGTTTCCTGAATGGCGATAATATCTGCCTTTTCTGCCTGAAGCGTCTGAAGAACAGCCTGAGAGAGCTGAGCGCGGGCAGAATCACTGGTCAGGGCAGCGTTGAGGGAGTCAATATTCCAAGAGATGAGTTTCATAAGGGTACCTTTTCTAGACTTATTTTTTTCTATTTTACCAAAAAAAGCCTAAGCAGGCGAGTTTTGGGTTTGTCATTTTCTTTGTTACCATAGGAAGGGAATGATTTTTGTAGGGACTTGATTTTTGTATTCTTGATAGCCTTCTAGATTCTTTTCTAAGAAAGCCTCTTCTCCTTTTATGCGCTGGTTGATAATAGGAAGATAAAGAAGCATGACAAGGAAAGCTAAAAGTGAACCTAAAATGAGCGGAATGCTCAGAAACAGGCCAAGGGTTGCTAGATACATAGGATGTCTGACGATTCCGTAAAGCCCAGTTGAAATGACGTTTTGCTGGTCTTGAACATCAATAATTCTAAATAAATGGTTATTTTCTTTCAGAACTTCAGCATAGAGGAGATAGGATGCTAGAAAAATGAAACTTGCACACCATGTGATTAGGCTGGGGACTTGAAACCAAGAGAAACGATAGTCTAAACCAGCTAAGATAAAGGTAGCAAGAAAAAGTAAAGCACTTAAAAAAATGATCTGCTTTTGTTCCTTTTCTTTCTCTTTCATTTCCAGTCTTTTTCTGAGGAGGTCAGGTTTATAAAGGAACAGAAGGATTCCAATCAAGAGCATTGGTAGAAAGACCAATCCCACGAGAAGCCAGCCCTTCCAAAAGTCTAAACTTCCTGCTGGTATAAAAATGAGCAAAATCAAAAACATAAGACCAGACAGGTATTTTAGAATAGCTTGGCTAATAAGATGTGTTTTCATTTTTAGCCCTCCTTTTCTTCATTATACTAAAAATCTGTGTAAAAATTCACTCGGAAGACGTCTATTGCTAAAAATTCTTTGCAAAAATTCACTCGAAGAGCATCAAATACAAAAATTTATTTGTAAAAATTAGTTAGAAAAGCACAGATTCCATAGATTTACTTGTGAACGATTTGTCGAATGGTAATAATTCAAAAGATTTATGGGTAAAAAGTACCTCGAAAAGCGTGATTTCCCATAAATTATTGTCAAAAAGTTCGTCGAGAGACTGACTAAAAGCGGTTATCCTGACATTTCTAATATCTTTATCGCAGAATACGAAAGCGGCAGTTTGAACGTTGTGACATATTAAACCTAGAATCTTGTCTAGGTCTTTTTTATGCTTACAGAAGAAGAATTTGTCCTGTCGCAAACCCCGTGAAATATGATATAATGAAGTGTTATCAAAAAAAGGTTTCATTAGCCTTGAAAGGATTAAAAAATGACTACAAAACAACCGTTTTATATTACGACACCTATTTATTACCCGTCTGGCAAGCTCCATATCGGTAATGCTACTACAACTATTGCCTGCGACGTTTTGGCTCGCTACAAGCGTCTCATGGGCTACGATGTTTTCTATCTGACTGGTCTTGACGAGCATGGACAGAAGATTCAGGCTAAGGCTGAGGAGGCTGGTATTAATCCGCAAGCCTATGTCGATGGTATGGCAGTTGGGGTTAAAGAACTATGGAAACAGCTGGATATTTCTTATGACAAATTTATCCGAACAACTGATGACTACCATGAAAAGGTTGTAGCGGATGTCTTTGAAAAACTCTTAGCACAAGATGATATTTACTTGGGAGAATATTCAGGCTGGTATTCTGTATCTGACGAGGAATTCTTCACTGAAAGCCAGTTGGCAGAAGTCTTCCGTGATGAAAATGGGAAAGTGACTGGCGGAATCGCACCGTCTGGACATGAAGTGGAGTGGGTATCAGAAGAGTCTTACTTCCTTCGTCTCAGCAAGTATCAAGACCGCTTGGTAGAATTTTTCAAATCGCATCCAGATTTTATCACGCCGAATGGACGCCTCAATGAAATGCTGAAAAACTTCATTGAGCCGGGTCTGGAAGACTTGGCCGTATCTCGGACGACCTTTACTTGGGGTGTGCCGGTACCTTCTAATCCAAAACACGTGGTCTATGTCTGGATTGATGCCCTGCTCAACTATGTGACTGCCCTTGGTTATGGTCAAAATAACCATGGTAACTTTGTTAAATTTTGGAATAGTGGAACAGTTTATCATATGGTAGCTAAGGACATTCTGCGTTTCCACTCTATCTACTGGCCAATCCTGCTCATGATGCTGGATATCAAGTTGCCTGACCGCTTGATTGCTCACGGTTGGTTTGTCATGAAGGATGGCAAGATGTCCAAGTCTAAGGGAAATGTGGTCTATCCTGAAATGTTGGTAGAACGCTATGGTCTAGATGCTCTACGCTATTACCTCATGCGCAGTCTTCCAGTTGGATCTGATGGAACTTTCACGCCAGAAGATTATGTTGGCCGTATCAACTATGAGTTGGCCAATGACCTGGGGAACCTGCTCAACCGTACTGTTTCCATGATTAACAAATACTTTGACGGTCAGGTGCCAGCCTACGAAGAAAATGTGACGGACTTTGATGGGGCTCTGGCTCAGGTAGCAGCTGACTCCATCGCTGACTACTACAAACACATGGATGCAGTGGACTACCCACGCGCGCTGGAAGCAGTCTGGACGCTCATCTCCCGCACCAATAAATACATTGACGAAACAGCTCCTTGGGTTCTGGCTAAGGATGAAGCTAAGGTCAAAAAACTGGCAGCAGTTATGAGTCACTTGGCAGCGAGTCTTCGTGTTGTGGCGCACTTGATTGAGCCTTTCATGATGGAGACCAGCAAGGCTGTCCTCAGTCAACTCGGCTTGCCTCAAGCAGTTTCGTTGGAAAACCTAGCAATTGACCAGCTCCCAGCAGGTCTGACAGTTGTAGAAAAAGGAACACCAATCTTCCCGCGTCTCGATATGGAAGAAGAAGTCGACTATATCAAGGGGCAAATGGAAGCTGGCAAACCAGCGGCTCAAAAAGAATGGAAGCCAGAAGAAGTGGAGCTCAAACTTAACCGTGAAGCGATCAAGTTTGACGACTTTGATAAAGTAGAAATCCGTGTCGCAGAGGTCAAAGAAGTTTCTAAAGTTGAAGGCTCTGACAAGCTGCTTCAGTTCCGCTTGGATGCAGGAGACGGTGAAGACCGCCAAATCCTCTCAGGTATTGCCAAATACTATCCAAATGAACAAGAACTGGTCGGTAAAAAAGTCCAAATTGTTGCTAACCTTAAACCACGTAAGATGATGGGGCGCATCAGCCAAGGTATGATCCTTTCAGCTGAACACGGCGACCAACTGACTCTCCTTACCGTGGATGAGAAAGTACCAAATGGAAGTTTGATTGGATAATGTTATTTAGAACAATTTCTATAATAGGAAATGTCGATTAACAAACCAACCTAATAAGTAATGAATCCCGGCAAGATGCTGGGATTTTTTGTGAATAATTTTTTAAAAACACTTGACAATTCATATATATATATATATATAATACCTAATGAAAAGATTTTAGGAGTTATATTATGAAAATAGTAAAAATTGCATCACTTGTTTTGTTGTTGCTTTTAATTGTCCTTCTTTTTCCGCTGAATCCTTATTTAGCCGCTTTTCTGGCTCTGGCTAGTCTTGGTGCAGCATTTTTGATTCGGAGGAAGTAGTATAATGAAAATAGTTAAGGATTTCATAAAAAAGTTTTGGGAGCTAAGATTTACGTTTGGATTGTGGTAGCCATTCTCGCTATCTTTTTTGTTGTTGCAAAAACGTATAATATTATTGGGTACTTCCAAGGGAAAAATGCTTCAAATGAACAGACCCAAGTCTATACTCGAATCACTCACTTGGAACAAGTTAACGAAAGTGTCTTTTTAAATGTTGGAATTCAAAAGGTTGAAACGATTGAGAAAGATAAAAAAATACCTGGTACCAATATCAGTATTCCACTCTCTGTTAAGAAAGTAATTATCATTCTCAATTATACGGCTAAATTTGAAATTAAAGAAGGAGTCAAGGTTAGGAAAATCGCTGAGCATGAATATGAGCTAACGATACCTAAATATCAAGTCATAGGAGTTAAGGTTCCAGATAATCCCAAAGATCGATATAAACTATATGATACGAGTGGACAGTTGTTGAGCGGTTCAACAGAAAATATTGATACTGGAGAATATGTTAGTAAGGAGCTCAGCAATAAAGAACAAGAAGAATATCTTAAACAATATAAAAATCTTATCACACAATCAGCTGAGCAATATTATAGAGCTATTGTAACTGGTATTGACCCAGAAGCTAAAGTAACATTTAAAAATGTGAATGAATAAATCAATCTCATAATTTTATAATTATTTCTAATATATAAAAATCAGGAACAGTATGAATACTATTCCTGATTTTCTTTTAGATTAGAGAGTTGCCAAGTGCTGTATTTATAGCTTATTGCTCATTGGGTTCATCTGTTTGAGCGGGATCATTGCTTGTGAAAGGAAGATTCTTAGTGAATTCGGATAGATTTTCCTTGACCTCTTGGACAAGTTTGCTAGGCGTCAGCAGGTTTATGTCGTCTTTCCAAGATTGGTAGCGCATGTCTACCAGTAGTTTGGCGAGGCGCGTCAGCATATCCCGCTCCTCATCTGTGAGAGCATTGGCATTTTCAAAAACAGCCAAGATTTTGTTGAAATTTTCCAGCTTGGTGAGGTCATTGATGGAGCTGATACCAGCATCCAGGATGAGGCCGAAAAAGAGGTCGAAAAAGTCTTTTAATTCCTCATCAGAAACGCTATCTACCCAGTTTTTCAGAGTTTTATCTACTTGAAGGCTGTCTGGATTGAGGTTGTCCAGTAAGACAAAAGTCTGATCACTGATCTGCCAAGTGAAGGTATCGTGCTGGGCCAGACCGCCGATAGCTGTACTTTTGACAATCTGAGCCTGCTTAGGTGTTTCGAGCATCATTCCGACGATAGAGCCCTGTGGAATGTAGCGCTTTATCTTGTCTGAAATAGTTTGGTAGCCTTGACTGGTGATGACCGAGTGATTCAGTCCAGGGGCATCATAGCTGTAAATGCTCTGAATCCGCTCTTGATATTTTGGCTCGATCTGACTAGCAGCGTAGGAGGCTAGATTTCCGCCCTTTGAGTGACCCGTCAGGATGAACTGACCAGGCAGAGCATCCATGGCTTTTCGCAGATAATTGACTGCCGTTTTTTGAGCTGGTACCTGATCCATATAAGTCATGTGGAAGTCCTCTTTCCAGCCGATAATGGAATCATCGGTTCCGCGGAAGGTCAGGACATAACTATCGGGCTTTATTTTGAAAATCATAGCTGCAAACTGCTTTTGAACATCCGGATCAATATCATTGACATAGCCCATGAGCTTAATATTTTTGAAGCGGGTTGAGCTAGCTACCTTCTCTAAAAGTTTTAGCCGATTTTTAGTCACTAACATGGACAAATCTTGGGGCATCTTTTCAGCAGCTTCAAACAAGCGGCAAGTACAATCAGGGGATATCTGATCAGATACAATCTGGTCAAAAGGCAGATAAGTTATTTCTGTCAGCATCAGCATATCCAGTTCATTAAAGGGGGTGTCGTAGATACTGTCGTAAGCTACTTGGTCTAGGTAATCAAAAATTATTCCCATATCGATCTCCATATTCTATCTTCTTACAGTATAGCATAAGTGGGGCTAGTTGTCAGAAAGGGAAAAAGAAAAGAGCGGAAACCTGAAGATATTCTTCAGTATTTCCAGCTCTTTTGATCTAGTAAGCTTTACCGATGAGGATGGCGTAGATAAAGAATAAAGCGAAGCCAAAGAGGAAGATCAAACCAAGGATGGAAAGACCTTTTAGCCATTTACCCAGATGTTTATTCTCGCTCGTAACGAGGAGATAGTTTAGGAGGGCAAAAAATGGAGTAGTCAGGAAGGAAGCAATCATGGCAAAACGAAGCATGAGGGCCACACTACCTTGGAAGAAGTAGATGATAATGCCACCGATAATGGCTGTAGCTGTCATCCAGATATGTAGAGTTTTCTGAGAAGTCTTCTCTTCATTGAGAAGGAGGCGTAGGGATTCAGCGTTTACACGAGAATAGCCATCAATAACGGTAATAACGGTACCGAAGATACAGAGAAAGGCAATGAAAGTAATCAGAATCCGTGTCCAATCACCAAGGACAGATGCGTACATCCCAACGAATTGCTGGATGTAGGCAGCGCCAGCATCTTGAACTGGTTGACCAGTTGGATACTGGACGAGAGCTCCCATAGCGACGAAGAAGATGGCCAGAATGGCCGTACCGATATACCCAACGTTAAAGTCAAAAAGTCCGTCCGTGACAGAGATGTTGACAGATTTTCCTTTCTCAGCAGTCCAGAGGGAGTTGATTGCCGAAATCTCGATTGGAGCTGGCATCCAGCCCATCAGAGAAACGATGAAAGGTAAGGCAGCCATCTGCCAAGGTGTCTTTTCAACGAAGTCTGCTCCGTACTCAGGATGCTTGATAATAGCAACGATGACCGCAATTACGGTTGCAAAGGTTAGAGCAGACATGATCCATTTGGCAAGGCCATCTAGGAACTTGTAGCCACCAAAGAGTAGCATTGCCCAGATCAGGATGATGAGGATCAGAGACCATTGAGTAATACTGAGTCCAAGGGCATTTGGAAAGGCGCTGGCGATAATGGCAGCACAGAGAATCCCGACCCCTGCTGTATTGACCAAGGCGGAGAATACATTTAAAACGAAGAAGATGCCTAAGTAGACTTTTCCTTTTTGGGCATAGCCTTCAACTAAGCTGTGACCAGTTTCTAAGGTATACTCAGCACCGAAGCGAAAGAAGGGATATTTGAAGAGGTTGGCCAAGATGACCAGTCCCATCAAAGCCCAGCCATACTTGGCGCCTGCTTGAGCAGAGGAAACAATGTGAGAGCCACCAACAGCAGCAGAGGCCATGAGGATCCCAGGACCTAGAGCTTTTAGTTTAGACTGCCAGGTAGATGTCTGAGTTTGTTCTAGCATAATAATCTCCTTATTATAAAAAATGAATTTTCAGACAATTCTGAATGTAGTGTTATTTTATCTTTTTACTCTACTTTTGTCAACATTTCTTGAATGATTTCTTGAAATTCTCTGAAAACAAAATGAATTTCAATCTAAAAAAGTCTCTGTGATTTAAGGGAGAATTTGATATAATAGCAGTAAGAAAAATGAGTGAGGAAATGGAATGCACAAGATTTTACTGGTCGAGGATGATGCGGTCATCCGTCAAATGATCAAAAAAATGCTAGAGCAGTGGGGCTATCAGGTTGTGGCGATTGAAGATTTTATGCAGGTTTTGACGACCTTTGTCAAGGAGGAGCCCCAGCTGGTGCTGATGGATATTGGTCTGCCTCTCTTTAACGGCTACCATTGGTGCCAGGAAATTCGGAAGATTTCGACGGTGCCGATTATGTTTCTGTCTTCGCGCGACCAGTCTATGGATATCGTCATGGCCATCAATATGGGCGCAGATGACTATGTGACCAAGCCTTTTGATAATAATGTCTTTCTGGCAAAAGTTCAAGGCCTGCTGCGACGTTCGTATGAGTTTGGAACGGATCAAAGTCTTTTGGAATATCAGGGTGTGATTTTAAATCTTAAATCCATGGATTTGGTCTATGAGGGCGAGCTTGTGACGCTAACCAAGAATGAATTTCAGATCTTGCGGGTGCTCTTTGAGCATTCCGGTAGTATCGTGGCGCGTGATGATTTGATGAAGGAGCTCTGGAACAGCGATTTCTTTATCGATGACAATACCTTGTCCGTCAATGTTGCCCGCCTGCGCAAGAAGCTGGAGGAGCACGGCCTGAAGCATTTTATTGAGACGAAAAAAGGGATAGGATATGGTTTGACCAATGGACATGCAGGATAAATTTTTCTTTTTGAAGCATCATCTCTACTCCCGTCGCTTCATTTTGTCGCTCTTGCTGATTGTATTTTCGATTATGGGGATGTTTGCCTTTATTTTCGAGGATGGGCGCAGTCTGCTAGAGTATCAGTTGCTCTTAGCCTTTCTCCTCGCTAGCTTTTTCTTGGGAATGGACTTAGCTAGCGCCTATAAGGAATACCGCAACCAGCTCTTTTATGCCTCAGGTCGGCCTCAGACAGCCTTAGAGGATCTCCTTTTTGAGAAACTGGCTCTTTTGGAAATGGACAAGAAGAACCGTGCGATTGAGGAGAGGGAGAAGTTAAATGACCTGATGGACTATTATACGCTCTGGGCTCATCAGATTAAGACGCCTATTGCGGCTAGTTCCCTGCTGGTCGGAGAGATTGAGGACAAGAAGGTCAAGAACCAGCTGGAGCAAGAGCTCTTTAAGATTGAGTCCTATGTCAATATCGTCTTGCAGTACCTTCGTTTGGAGAGTTTCCACGAGGATTTGGTCTTGAAAAAGGAAAATGTTGAAGACTTGGTCAAGGAGATTGTCAAAAAGTATGCGATTTTCTTTATCCAAAAGGGGCTGAGCCTCAGCCTGCATGATCTGGACCGAACTATCATCACAGATAAGAAGTGGTTCGTCGTTATTTTGGAGCAAGTGCTGTCGAACAGTCTGAAATACACCAGTCAAGGCGGGATTGAGATTTATTTTCAGGAGGATAGGCTTTATATCAAAGACAGCGGTCTGGGCATTCAAGATGCGGATTTACTACGCGTTTTTGAGCGAGGTTTTTCGGGCTATAATGGTCGCCTGACCCAGCAGTCATCTGGCTTGGGGCTTTATCTGTCCAAGAAAATCGCAGATGAGCTGGGGCACCAGATTAGCATCGCTTCGCAGGTCGGACAGGGAACGACTGTCATGATTCGCTTTTCTGAGAAAAAAATGATATTTGAATAGGGCAATCTTACAAACTTGTAAGATTGGCAAGTGAAATTGAAAGGTTAGGTTATGGTACCGACCTTTCTTTTTTTGTAAGATAGATGTATAAAGAAGACAAGGAGATACGAAATGAAAACAAGAGGATTAAATGCTTTCCAACTCAAGCTCTTCATGGCCTTTCTCATGGTTTTTGATCATATTTACAAGATTCCAGGACTCTTGCCGACAGGCTGGGATGGAATTTTCCACCTGCTGACCCGTTGCGTAGGCGCTTGGTTTGCTTTTAGCGCAGTAGAGGGTTTTCTGCATACGCGCAACCGCTTGGCCTACAATGCACGCTTGTTTATCTGGGCGGCTATCATGCAGCTGGGCAATAGCATCTTGACGCTGTTGTTCCAAGGCAAGGGAATTTATCTTGGCAACAATATTTTTCTTACTCTGGCCTGTGGCCTTCTGGTGCTCAATCTTGTATTTGGCTTTTCAAAAAATAGGCAAGCTCCTAGGGATGAGAAGCGCTATTTGCGGCTTGGTGGGGCGGTATTGGTTGGTTTAGCAGGAGTCGTTTTGACAGAAGGTGGGATGACCATCATTCCCTTTATGCTGCTTAGCTATATCTTCCGCAATCAGCCTGTACTCAGAACTCTTTCTTACATTGTCTTGGCCTTTCTGCTCTTTTGTCTGAGCATTGAAATCTACCCAACCATGGGAGCTACCATTTCCATGCTGCTCTACAATTCAGACTGGGCCTTTATTACCGTCTTGCCCTTCCTCCATCTCTACAATGGAGAGCGAGGCTATAATGGCAAATGGGGCAAGTATTTCTTTTATATCTTTTACCCAGCCCATCTCTGGCTCATCACGCTGATTGCTTATCTGGTGCAGAGATAGACAAGTCAGTTTAGTCATGAAGTGCTAGAAATAGCAATAGACAAGTATCTGTATTAAAATAATAATAGAAAAAGGAGAGAATGATGACATTATTAGACGTACAACACGTGAAAAAAATTTATAAAACTCGCTTTCAGGGCAGCCAAGTAGAGGCGCTAAAGGATATTCACTTTACAGTGGAGAAAGGCGAATATGTCGCCATCATGGGAGAATCCGGCTCTGGGAAATCCACCCTGCTCAACATCCTAGCCATGCTGGACAAGCCGACTGAGGGCCGTGTTTTCCTTAATGGAACTGACACGGCAACCATCAAAAACAGCCAGGCTTCCAGCTTCCGCCGGGAGAAATTAGGCTTTGTCTTCCAGGATTTCAACCTGCTGGACACCCTGTCGGTCAAGGATAATGTCCTTCTACCCTTGGTACTCTCTCGTCGTCCCATTACCGAGATGATGCAAAAGCTGGTCACGACCTGCAACGAGCTGGGGATTAACAAGCTTCAAGAGAAGTTTCCTTATGAGATTTCCGGTGGTCAGAAGCAGCGGGTGGCAGTTGCTCGCGCTATCATCACTGAGCCTGAGATTTTGCTGGCGGATGAACCAACAGGAGCCTTGGATTCCAAGTCTTCAGCTGCTCTCTTGGATGTCTTTGACGACATCAATGCCCGCGGCCAGACCATTCTCATGGTGACCCACTCGACCTCGGCAGCCAGTCGTGCCAAGCGGGTGCTCTTTATCAAGGATGGGATTCTTTACAACCAAATCTTCCGCGGCAACAAGACCGAGCGGCAGATGTTCCAAGAGATTTCTGATACTCTGACAGTTATGGCAAGTGAGGTGGGCGATTATGTTCAAACTAACGAGTAAACTGGCCTTGTCAAATCTGATCAAAAATCGCAGTTTGTATTATCCATTTACTTTGGCGACGATACTGGCAACAGCGATTTTGTATAGTTTTGTCTCACTGGCTCACAGTCCAAATATGGAGACCTCTTATGGTGGTACAGCAGCCCGCATGACCTTGCAGTTTGGTATCTATGTCATTCAGATTGCCGTCCTTATCCTCATCACCTATGCCAATAGCTTCGTCATGAAAAACCGCTCCCGAGAGTTGGGAGTCTATAGTCTGCTGGGCATGGAGAAAAAGCATCTGTTAGTCATGACCTTCTTTGAACTCTGTGTCTTTTATCTAGCTACAGTTGGTCTGGGTATCTTGTCTGGCTTAGCTTTGGACAAGATGCTTTACGCAGTCCTTTTGAAATTGATGGGAATGCCTGCCGTTATTGCCTCGACCTTCCAATGGCAGAATGTTTGGTTGACTCTGGCCAGTCTGGGTGTCGCTTTTGCGGTGATATTGTTGCTCAATTCTTTACGCCTTCTACGCCATAGCTCTCTTAATCTAATGAAAGAAAAGAAAGCTGGCGAGAAGAAGGGACGCTTCCTTTTGCTGCAAACCTTGCTGGGGCTTCTGCTCATGGGTGTAGCTTATTATATGGCTTTGACCGTTACCAAACCTGTCGCTGCTATCGGCAATTTCTTTATCGCTGTGATCATGGTTATCCTAGCAACTTATCTGCTTTTTAATGCAGGTTCGATTACACTATTGAAATTTCTCAAAAAGCGCAAAGGCTACTACTACAAAACGCAGAATTTCATTTCTGTTTCCAATCTCATCTCGCGGATGCGTAAAAATGCAGCAGGATTGGCAACTATCTCCATTCTATCTACCATGCTCTTAGTGACTCTGGTTGGCACAATCAATATCTATGTTGGAGGTCAGGATTATATTACCACCTTGCATCCAAAGGATTATAATGTCAGCGTCGTCTTGCCGAAATCGACTGATCAGAAGGAAGCACTGTTGGACAAGGTCCAGCAAGTCGCTCAGGAAACAGGTCTGAAGAAGCCAAACTATACTGCCTATCTTTACCAATCATCCTTCATCATGAAACTGGCTGGAAATGATATCACTGTTCCAATGCAAAGCGAGCTGGAGTCGGATTCAAGTATCTTGACCAAGTCTGCTGGCACGATTACGGTCATCAATCGTCAGGATTATGAAAAAATGACAGGGAAAAAGATAGACTTGGCAGACGATGAAAGTCTTGTCTATGGAAAAAATGTTTCCTTAAATAAGGACAAGCCTCTCCGAGTGAATGGCAAGGACTGGAAAATTAAGCAGCTTTTATCGTCGAATTTCACGCATGGGGAAATCCCTAATCCAAACGATGTGGCCATGGAGCAGGGTCTCTATATGGTGGTCAATGATAGCAAAGATGTTAATCTCGATGTGGATCATTACTACTACATTGGAGTTGCTTCAGAGACTAAGGACAGTAAAAAGTTTGTCGAGCAAGTCCAGCTGGGGTTGAGAGACTCTTTGGATCAGGAACAAGCTCAAGATGGTAGCTTCGCAATGGCTAGTGACCGTTACAGCGCAGAAAAGAGCTATCAAGAACTTACTGGAACCTTGCTCTTCATCGGTGTCTTCCTCTCCGTTATCTTCCTTCTAGGAGCTGTTCTCGTGATTTACTACAAGCAAATCTCTGAGGGCTATGAAGACCGTGATGGCTTTATTATCTTACAAAAAGTTGGTTTAGATGAAAAGCAGACTAGAAGTACCATTCGCAAGCAGATTTTGACTGTTTTCTTCCTACCTCTCATCTTTGCTTTTCTACATATAGCAGCAGTTTTTCATATGCTGCGCTTGATTGTTGCCCTATTGGGTGTGACCAATCTTCCTCTCTTAATCCAGACAACACTTGCAACTTGCGGCGTCTTCCTCCTGACTTATATTTTAGTATTCTTACTAACTTCCCGCAGTTACCGCAAGATTGTCGCCCGCTAAGAGCAAATCCCTGACCTCTGGTCGGGGATTTTTTTGTGTCTGGAATATTACCACTCATCTCCCTCATTTTACCGCTTATCCAAAAAGATGAGATTTTTCAAAAAAGACTTGCTATCATAGTTTCAGAAGTTAAGGACAGGGGAAAATATCATGTTAGTAGAAACGAAAAATCTAACTAAAGTTTATGGCGATAAGGTGGCTGTCAATGGTCTTAATATTCAGATTGAGAGAGGCAGTTTTACAGCAATTCTGGGTCCTAATGGTGCAGGAAAATCCACGACCATTCAGATGTTGATTGGACTTTTGCAGCCGACATCAGGACAAATCATTTATGCAGAACAAACCAAGCTGGGGGTGGTCTTTCAAAATAGTGTGCTAGATGCCAATTTGACAGTAGTTGAAAATCTGAAAATCCGTGCCAAGCAGTACAAACAGGTGAAAGCAGGCAAGATTGACCAGTTGATCGAGCAACTGGGGCTGACTAGCTTTGCCAAACAACGCTACGGGACACTTTCTGGCGGACAAAAGCGACGGGTGGATATTGCTCGTGCGTTGCTCAATAGCCCTGACCTGCTTTTTCTAGATGAGCCAACGACAGGCTTGGATATCCAGACCAGAGAAAGCATTTGGAAGTTGCTCAAAGACTTGCAGCAGAAGGAAAACATGACCGTAGTCCTGACTACCCACTATCTCAATGAAGCCGACGATGCGGATAAGATTTACATCGTAGACCATGGTCAAGTCATCGCTCAGGGATCTGCCAACCAGATCAAGGAGCGCTATGCCCGCAATGTTTTGCGGATTCTGACCCTAGATTCAGAGGACTTGAAGGCTACTTTGCCGACTAGCTGTGAATGGGAGCATGGCAAGGATAATGAGTTTTTCTTTTATCCAGAAACGACTAAGGAAGCATTGGCTTTGCTTAGCCAGCTTGGCTCTTATATTGAACAATTTGAATTTCAACCAGGGACGATGGATGATGCCTTTATGGCCCTGACAGGAAGAGAGGTACGTTAAATGTTAATGTTGATCAAACGAAATTTTTTACTATATTTTCGCAATCATAGTGGGGTGATCCTATCTCTCTTTGGAGCCATTATTCCCTTTGTTTTATATCTGGTCTTTCTAAAGGACAACATGAAAGGCTCTTGGTCAGACAGTAGCCATGCTAAAGAGCTGCTCGACTTCTGGTTGATTAGCGGAACACTAGCTGTCACCGCCTTGACAACTACCCTATCAGCTTTTTCGCAACAGACCGAAGACCAAGAAAGAAAGGTGACTGCCGACCTCTTTATCACAGATTTGGGGCAATGGGGCTTGCAGTTTAGCTACTTAATCAGTGCCTTTGTGATTGGCTTTGTCATGCAAGTCTTCATGTTTGCTGTTATGCTGACCTACTTTATCCTAGCAGACAAGATTTCCTTTGATAGGGCGCTTCTTCCCCAGCTGGTCTTCCTCATGCTGCTTAATAGCTTGCTTGCTAGTCTTCTTAATGCTCTAGTTGTTCCTTATTTCAAATCGATGAATTCCTTGGGTCAATATGCAACGGTCATCGGTGCGGCCTCTGGTTTTCTAGTGGGAACCTATATTCCAATTGGGACTCTACCCAGCCTTGCTCAAAATCTCATGAAGTTAACTCCCTCAACCTACATGGCTTCCCTTTTCAGACAAGTCCTGATGAAGGAGTCTCTGACAGAAGTTTTTGCGGGCCAGAGTCAGCTCCAGCAAGAATTTGAGAAGCTCCTAGGTATCCGTATCGAATGGCAAAAGCTCTTGACAAGCCAAGAAACATACTATATAGTTGGAGTAGTGCTCACGGCAGCAGCCCTGTTCTGGCTAGGTCAAAATTGGCTGCTAAATCGACGGATGAGCTTCAAGTAAAGAAAGTAGGAGGCTTAGGTTTGCAGACAAGATTTGAAGAAGATGCTCAGATTTCCTCCCAAGACCCGCTGGTGGTCGTGAGAGCGGATCAGCTGGCTGGTGAGGCCAAGACCGTTCTAGACTATCTGGAACACTATAAGGCTGGTCCAAGTGGTGTCCTGCCTATTAAGTCGGATGATAAGCTGGTCATGCTCAAGACGGAGGACATTATCCTAGCCGATATTAATCAGACAACCCTGATGATTTACAGTACCGAGGGCGTTTATACAACGACAGAAACGCTGACTCGTTTTCAAAATCGTCTCAATAGTCGCAATTTCATTCAGGTGTCGCGGCATGCAGTCGTTAACATCGATCATCTGGAATCTTTGTCGGATAGCTTTTCGGGCAATATGACTGCCAAGCTAACCAATCAGCTCAAAACCGATGTCAGTCGCCGCTATGTCAAGCTGCTTATGGACTATTTGGGAATTTAGGAGAAAAATTATGACCTTTAAAAAAATTCTTATCGGTATGCAGGATGGTCTGAGAACAGGTAGCTTGGTCTTTCTGCTAGTAGGCCTGTTCTCAGGAAAAACATTTTCGTTGACTCCTAGCTCTATTCTCAGTGTTCTCCTTGTCAGCGCCTTGATTGGAGTAGCAAGCTATATCTTTGATGCGACAGATCGCTTTCCATTTCCTTTCCTAATTTTCTGCCACTTTGTAGTGACAGCGACCATCGTTTGTCTGGCTGTGATCTGTAATGGCTGGGGAAATATGATTTTCAGTTGCTCTTTCTGGCTAAAATTTATTTCGATTTACCTATTAGTTTGGTTTCTTGTCTCCGTCGATTCGATGATCAAAACCAAGAAAATCAACGAGGCCTTGAAAAATCGTAGAAAACACTAATGTATCCAAGACGCAAGCAAGTTTTATCGAGAACTTGTTTGTTTTTTTATTTAACAAAGGCGCTATTGTCTCAAATCGTTGTCTTCCTTTCAAAATACTATTTCGACCCTTCTTGACAAAGATTTTTAAAGTGTTATAATTTGAATGAATAGAAAATTTAATTCATTCACAAAAGGAGAAGATCATGGACAAAAAAGCTGAATTATTGGCTGAGGCTAGGCAGGTGTTTGCTGAGAAGGGCTATAAAAAGACGAATATTTCAGATATTACCAAGCGTGCCGGCATGGCTGTCGGATCCTTTTACAAGTATTATGAGTCCAAGGAAGCTATCTTCTTGGAGGTTTATGTAGCTGAAAATAGCCGTATACGTAAGGAAACCATGCGACGTGTGGACTGGCAGGGCGAGCCCGAGGCAATCGTTGAACAGCTTTTTGCAGTCACTTTTGAGTTGATTTCACCCAATAAAATTCTGGCTGAGTGGAACAAGCCAGGTATTTCTCAGATTCTGCACAATTACTATAATCAGGATTCCGGACGAGCGTCCAATGCCTTTCATCAGTTTCTGATTCAGACCTTCAGCCAGCGCTTGCAGGAAGAGGGGTTTTCGAAGGAGAAAATAGCTGAGATCATGAAGGTTTATGATTTGATCTACTACATTGACATGCATGTGACAGAACAGGATTCTCCAGGCTATTTTGAGAGTATCGAGACCTTGGTGAAATATTTTTTAAAGGGAATTTTTGCTAAATAAGAATTTCCTTTTCTTGGAAGACGATATGAATGAATATTCAAAAACATTCATTCAGTTAAGGAGGTGGATTTGTGTGATATAGAGTCTTAGGTGGAAGTGAATTGGAAAAAATATTTTTTTGAGAAGGCGTGAATGAATATAATAATCTATTCATTCAAATGAGAAAGTGAGGAAATAATGATGAAACAAGGTGGAATGATGTTGAGTGGAAGGACTATTTTGGGCCTTTGCCTAGTTGTGATTGGTCTTTTGACCCTTGGTTATGGTGGGGTGGAATTTGGCTTTGGTCTAAGTTTGGGCTTTCAGTCTTTTTTGATTGGTGGTCTTATTTGTATCTTGGTTGGATTACTTGTAATGCCAGTCGTGGTGGTGGCTATCAAGCTGGTGGTCTTGGCTTTGACGGTGATTAGTATCTTGCTCGATATTCACAGTATGTCTGATTTGGAATTTCTCTTGCAACTGATATCGGATGTGGCTGTTATAGGCTTTGCTGCTTTTCTGGCAGTGCTTCTTTTGAGAAAGTAGGGAGAGGAAATGATTGTAGTTTATGATTCAGTTACGGGTGTTGGGAAGCGATTTGCAGAATCGCTGGGCTATCCGGCACAAAGCATCAAGGAAAAGTTGGAAGAACCCTGCATTCTCATTACTCGAAATGCAGTTGCTGGGAAAATTCCTTGGTCAAGCAAACGCTTCATCAAGAAACACTCAAGCCTGATTAAAGGTTTTGTCAATAATGGAGATTCGGTTAAGCATGGTCGGACCTTCTGCGGGGCGACAACTTTGATTATCGAAAAATATGGGCTGCCGCACATCTGCGATCTTGACCGAGGTGGTAAGGAAGCGGACATCAAACTTGTGCAGGAATATCTGGCTAAACTCTGAGAGCGGAGTATTTATATGCTAAATTTCTAGAAAGAGGATGGGTGGTGATCACTCATCCTTTTAAGATGACAAAAATGTAAGTTTAAAGCTTAAAATGAAAGGTTATTCGATGGTAGCGGGACGGGGAATTTTATATCATATAGGTGTAAGGAAAAACAAATCAAAAATCAATATCCAAATAAAAGGAGGCCCACTATGAAAACAAATCTCTTCAGCCACAAACAACACACTCCAAAGGCGCAGAAGATTTCCAAAGAAGAAATCGAAAAAACCAGACTGGGCTGTGCATCAAGCCAGTATTATTTCTGGTTACAATATAGTCATTAAGAAGCAGATGCAGTGAAGGGGCTGGGATAGAACTAAGAATGATTAGTTCTATCCCACCACCTTTTTGCCCAAATGGAACTGAAAGTTTAGGGGAAAGAGAGGCAAACTTGCAAAGTAGCTCAAGTCATACAGCCAGCTTCCCTTAGTGAAAATCAAGTTTTTACATAACTTGAAGATAGCTAAGTGACAAAAATGTAAGATAAGAGTTTAAAATGAAAGATTAGCTTATGGAAACTTGTCGGGCTTTTCGGTATGATAATAGTATCAAATAATGAAAAAGAGGTTCAAGGAATGACATTATTAGATGTACAACATGTGAAAAAAATTTATAAAACCCGCTTTCAGGGTAGTCAAGTAGAGGCGCTAAAGGACATTCACTTTACAGTGGAGAAAGGCGAATATGTCGCCATCATGGGGGAGTCAGGCTCTGGGAAATCCACCTTGCTCAACATCCTAGCCATGCTGGACAAGCCGACCGAAGGCCGTGTTTTCCTCAACGGAACTGACACAGCAACTATCAAAAATAGCCAAGCTTCCAGCTTCCGACGGGAGAAATTAGGCTTTGTCTTTCAGGATTTCAACCTGCTGGACACCCTATCGGTCAAGGATAATGTCCTTCTACCCTTGGTACTCTCTCGTCGTCCCATTACCGAGATGATGCAAAAGCTGGTCACGACCTGCAATGAGCTGGAAATTAACAAACTTCAAGAGAAGTTTCCTTATGAGATTTCTGGCGGTCAGAAGCAGCGGGTGGCAGTTGCTCGCGCTATCATCACTGAGCCTGAGATTTTGCTGGCAGATGAGCCGACAGGAGCCTTGGATTCCAAGTCTTCAGCTGCTCTTTTGGATGTCTTTGGCGACATCAATGCACGCGGTCAAACTATTCTCATGGTGACTCACTCGACTTCAGCAGCCAGTCGAGCCAAGCGGGTGCTCTTTATCAAGGACGGGATTCTCTACAATCAAATCTTCCGCGGCAACAAGACTGAGCGACAGATGTTCCAAGAGATTTCCGATACGTTGACGGTTATGGCAAGTGAGGTGGGTGCTCATGCTTAGATTAACCAGTAAGCTTGCGCTTTCCAACCTAGTCAAAAATCGTAAGCTTTATTATCCTTTCGCTCTGGCGACCTGTCTGGCTATCGCCATCTCCTACATCTTTTTCTCTCTGACCTTCAATCCCAATCTGATAAAAATGGCTGGAGCAAGTGCAGTTTCTATGGTACTATCGCTGGGGATGGTTATTGTCAGCATCACCACCAGCATTATCGTCTTTTATGCCAATAGCTTTGTTTTCAAGAATCGCTCCAAAGAGCTGGGGCTCTACAGTGTGCTAGGGCTCAATAAATCCCATCTCTTTGTCATGGTGGTCATCGAATTGATGGTATTTGGTTTGGTCACCCTTCTCCTTGGTTTGGGACTAGGACTCTTATTTGACAAGCTAATTTATGCTCTTTTGCTGAAAATCATGGGGTTTAAAGTTGTGCTGGTTTCGACTTTCCAGCCATCTGTAGTCGTGGCTGTTGCTGTTTTTTATGCCTTTGTCTTTTTCTGCTTGATGATGAGCAATGGCCTGAGACTGAGAAAACTAGATGCTCTGCAATTGGTCAAAGAAAAGAATAGTGGAGAAAAGGAAAGTCGCTTTTTACTCCTGCAAACTGTGCTTGGACTCGCAGCATTGGCATTTGGCTACTTTCTTGCGCTAGGAGTTACCAATCCTTTATCAGCGATTTTTACATTCTTTGTCGCAGTACTCTTTGTGATTCTGGGGACCTATCTGCTCTTTAATGCGGGAATTACAGTCTTTCTGCAGTTTTTGAAAAAGAAGAAGTCTTATTATTACCAACCTAATAATATGATTTCCGTTTCCAACCTGATTTTCCGCATGAAGAAAAATGCGGTGGGTCTGGCAACGATTGCCATCCTATCAACCATGGTCTTGGTGACTTTATCTGGTGGAGCCAATATCTATGCTGGTGGGGATTACATGCAAAAAGCCTTGTTTCCTCATGATATGAGTATTCAAGGAAAAGGAGTCACGGGTGAGCAGATGGACCAAGTTCTGACAGAGTTTGCGAATGAGCAACAGTTACCAGTCGCGAAAAGAGTCGTCTATCAATATTATACGATGGGGGTGAGAAGTCGCGCCGGCAATCAACTTGATATTTTCGCTGCCGATCAGAGATTTGTCACGCCGAATACTTACATTCTAGCCATTTCAGAAGCGGATTATCAGAGTATGACAGGGAAAACTCTGAATCTTGGGGATGACGAGGTGGCACTCTACCAGCAAGGCGTGAAACTGGATTTCCAGCAAGACTTGCAGCTGGCTGGTCAGACCTTTAAAATCAAAGAAGAACTCAAAGAAGACTTTATCTTTGGCAATTTGCCAGACCAGATGAACATGATTGTCCCAGAGAAAATCTATATGGTAGTCAAAAATCCGAGTCAAGTATTCTCCGCCTTGATGGAGAAATACGCTGTAAATCTTGACTATTATGGTGGGCTTAATCTGGATTTACCAACAGCAGAACAGCGCAAGCTGAGGGATGCTTATCAAGAAAAGTTGTATCAGTTTAATCTGACCTTGCCGGAAAATCAAGCGGTTTATGGTTCGGTGACAGCCTTTGAGAAACAAGAAATCAAAGGAATGTTGGGTGGTATGTTCTTTATCGGGATTTTCCTTTCAATCGTCTTCATGCTGGGGACCATCCTCATCATCTACTACAAGCAGATTTCAGAAGGTTATGAGGATCGGGATCGCTTTGTGATTTTACAAAAAGTCGGTCTGGATGAAAAGCAAATCAGACAAACCATTCGGAAGCAGATTTTGATTGTTTTCTTCCTGCCGCTGGCCTTTGCCTTTATCCATCTGACTTTTGCTTATCACATGCTGAGCTTAATCTTGTCTGTCCTAGGAGTGCTTAATGCAACACTCATGCTGACGGTCACGCTAGGCGTTTGTGCGGTCTTCTTTATCAGCTATGTGCTTGTCTTTATGATTACTTCCCGCAGTTATCATACGATTGTTTCTATATAAGAAGTTGGGTTTTCCCAGCTTCTTATTTTGCTGTTTTTTTCTAGGTGGCAGCAAGGCTGGATAGAAAACGGGCTTTTCTAAATCCAGCAATCTATGATATAATAAACCATCTATGCTTTGGAGGGAGATTGCTATGAATATTTTTCGAAAAAAAGATGCCAGTAAAAACCGGACGGGAATGCGGCGGCATCTGAAACTGGTAGATTTGATTCTTTTGGGAATTGGTGCCATGGTCGGTACAGGGATTTTCACTGTTACGGGAATCGGCGCAGCGACGTATGCGGGTCCGGCTTTGATTGTATCTATCGTGATTTCTGCCCTGTGTGTCAGTATTTGTGCTCTATTTTATGCGGAGTTTGCTTCGCGGGTTCCGGCTAATGGCGGAGCTTATAGCTATATCTACGCTGTTTTGGGAGAATTTCCGGCTTGGATGGCCGGCTGGCTGACTATCATGGAATTTATGACAGCAGTATCTGGTGTCGCTTCTGGCTGGGCCTCCTATCTAAAGGGACTGCTCAGTAGTTTTGGTCTTCAGTTGCCAACAGCCTTAAATGGAACTTTTGATCCACAGATGGGAACATACATCGATATTTTACCTATTCTGGTTGTGTTTTTTGTTACAGGAGTCGTACTTTTAAACTCAAAAGCAGCCTTGCGCTTCAACTCTGCCTTGGTAGTCCTCAAATTCTCAGCTTTGGCCCTATTTATCCTCGTTGGTCTTTTCCATCTTCGGCCTGAGAATTGGTCTGACTTTGCTCCGTTCGGCTTTGGCCAGATTTATGGCGGGCAGACGGGGATTATGGCAGGAGCTTCTCTGATGTTCTTTGCTTTTCTGGGCTTTGAGTCGATTTCCATGTCCGTGGACGAGATTAAAGAGCCACAAAAAAATGTACCACGTGGAATCGTCCTGTCCCTCAGTATCGTCACCATTCTCTATATCTTGGTAACCTTGGTCTTGACTGGACTGGTACATTACACCAAGCTTAATGTTCCAGATGCAGTAGCCTTCTCACTTCGTAGTATTGGACTGGATTGGGCGGCCAATTATGTTTCCATCGTGGCTATTTTGACCCTGATTACGGTCTGTATCTCCATGACCTATGCCTTGTCTCGGATGATTTACAGTGTGGCGCGTGATGGTTTGTTACCAAAGTCCTTTAAAAAATTAACTGCAACGAGCAGAGTACCCCAAAATGCAACCATCTTGGTGGGAGTGGTGGCGGCTATCTGTGCCGGAATCTTTCCACTGGCCAGCATCGCCTCCTTCCTCAATATCTGTACATTAGCTTACCTGATTATGCTGGCCTTTGCCATTTTGAAGCTGCGGAAGGATAAGGGACAGCCCAAGGAAGGAGAGTTTAAAACTCCGCTGGTGCCTCTAACTCCGATTTTGTCCATTATCATCTGCCTTTCCTTTATGACTCAGTACACTTGGGACACTTGGCTGGCCTTTGGAATCGCCCTGTTCTTGGGAATTCTGATTTACTTCGGTTACGGCTATCGCCATTCGGAAATAGAAGCGAGAGAAAAATAAAATAAAGAAGTTATAGCTAGATAGGAAATATACGGAGAAAAGAATGAAGAAGTTCAACCTAACGAAAAAGAAGAAAGTTTGGCTGTTTATCCTGCTCTTAATTGCCCTGCCCCTACTAGCCATTGTGATCAATATCCAGCTGAATCAACCCGAACATATGAACGCTGACTATGTTGGGCTTTGGAAGTCAAGGTGGCATGAGGAAAATAAAGATTGGCTCTATCCTCTGAAAAATATCTGTCTCATTATTTTAGCAGGTATAGCTGGCTCTGGATTGATGATTGCATTTTCCAAGGGTGAGAGATAGAAATAAGCTTTTGTAGATATGGTGTGGCCTATGAAATAAGGCAAGTCGGCCTCATATCTTAACAGACCAGCCTTTAGAGGAGGCTGAGTCTTGGTTGAGGAAACAGTTAGGAGAATAGTTCATTGAAAGCAGTCAAAGAGACTGCTTTTCTGCTATAATAAAGAGAAGAACGAGGTGACAGATGATTCGTAAGGTAAAACTAGAAGACGCCGTAGCCATTCAGCGACTCAATGCTGAGTGCTTGGGATATAATTTCGATAGGAAAGCGACGGAGGCTCAACTGAAGAGGCTGCTAGAGAATGACCAGCATTTGATTTTGGTCGCTGAAGCAGATGGACAGGTCATAGGCTACGCCCATGCGGTTAGCTACGACTGTCTCTATTTCCCGTCCTTGCTCAATCTCTTGGCTTTGGCCGTCGCTCAGGATTTTCAAGGTCAGGGACATGGCAGAGCGCTGATGCAAGCTTTGCGTGAAGAGGGAAGAGCGGCAGGCTACACAGGGGTTCGGATTAATTCAGGCATTTCCCGTTCATCAGCCCATGCATTTTACCGCAGCCTCGGCTGCAACGAAAAAGCAGACCAGAAACGATTTTATTGGGAATTTTAGAGAAAGGAGGAGAAGATGATGATTGAACCACTAACCCAGCAGCATGCTTTAGAAATTGCTAAGGACTGGCATTATGAAGCGCCTTATGATTTTTATGACATGAAAAATGACCTAGAGGATTATGAAGAAATGGTTTCTCCTGAAGCGCGTGGGGACCGTTATTATCAAGTCCTGCGAGAGGGGAAGCTCTATGGATTTTTCTGCTTGGATCAGAAAGGAGAGCGAACTTTGGAGCTTGGTTTGGGGATGAAGCCGGAGCACTGCGGAAAGAGCCAGGGTGCTTCATTTCTGCAGGAAATTCTGGACTTTATCATGGAAAATTTTGCGCCTCAAGTCATAAGGCTATCCGTGGCTGACTTCAATCACCGAGCCCAGCAGCTCTATTTCAATATGGGATTTGAAATGGTGAGGCGCATCCCGCAGGAAAGCAATGGCGATATTCACCTCTTTGTTAAAATGCAAAAGGAGTTTTGAGAAAAAATGGCCCTCTTTTATGGTGAATCTAGAATAGAGAAAGGAAAGCTGAGAAGGAATTTTCTGGGCTTTTCTTATGTCTTGAGTATACAATATAAGTGCACAATAAAAAAATCATAAGATTTTCTAGTAATTGAAACAACTTGAGTTTGATTATCTAAAACTAGCTAGATTGTGTTATAATGAAAATTATGGCAAATAAGAAAAATACGAAAAAAGGTCGGACTACTAGACGGCCGACAAAAGCAGAATTAGAAAGGCAGAAAGCCATTCAACGGATGATTGCCACTTTTGTTTTGGCTATCGTTTTGTTGTTTGCTGCTCTAAAACTAGGTGCCTTCGGGGTCACCATTTATAATTTAATTCGAGTTCTGGTGGGCAGTATGGCCTATGTGGCTATCTTGGCCAGTTTGGGCTATCTCTTTTTCTTCAAATGGTTGCATAAGCATGAAGGGATAATTTCAGGCTTTATCAGCTTTTTTCTGGGCTTGAGCTTGATTTTTCAAGCTTACTTTGTTCACGTTTTGCATTTGAAAGGGCAAGTTTTATCCACAACGCTTACGCGAGTCCTGACAGATTTGATGGCCTTTAAAGTGTCCTCATTTGCTGGTGGGGGCTTGCTTGGGGCGGCTCTCTATGCGCCGATTTCTTTTCTTTTTTCAAATATCGGCTCCTATTTTATCGGTTTGCTTCTGATTGCGCTTGGAGTCCTGCTCATGAGTCCATGGTCGATTTATGATATTGCTGAGAAATTAAGCATAGCTTTCCAACAGTGGAGTGAAAAGAGGGAAGAAAAGCGGCAGCAAAGATTCCTTGAGCGAGAAGAGAAGGCTGCCCAGGAAGCTCTGAAAGCTATTGAGGTGGAACAAGAAGGACTTGGAGTGGATCCTGAGACGGGTGAGATTTTAGATGATGAGGATCTGGCTCATACATCGGTTGATTTTGATGATGTAGACTATGATGAACCGGGCGACTATGATCCTCATGAACCTCTAGATTTTGGGCGTGTTCAGGAGAGGGAAGAAGCTGACGCAGATGTCGAAGTAGATTTTACAGCCAAGGAAAGTCTGGACTATAAACTACCGACCATCAATCTCTTTGCGCCTGACAAGCCTAAGAACCAGACTAAAGAAAAACGGATTGTTCGCGAGAATATTAAAATTTTGGAAGAGACCTTTGCCAGCTTTGGCATCAAGGCTGCTGTCGAGCGCGCTGAAATCGGGCCTTCTGTCACCAAGTACGAGGTTAAGCCAGCTGTCGGCGTTCGGGTTAATCGGATCTCCAATCTGGCTGATGACTTGGCTCTTGCCCTAGCTGCTAAGGATGTGCGGATTGAGGCACCAATTCCTGGGAAGTCTCTTGTCGGGATTGAAGTGCCCAATTCTGAAGTTGCGACCGTGACTTTCCGAGAACTCTGGGACCAGTCCAAGACGGATGCTAATAAGCTCCTAGAAATCCCGCTTGGTAAGGCTGTCAACGGCTCTGTCCGCTCCTTTGACTTGGCTAAGATGCCCCATCTCTTGGTAGCGGGCTCTACTGGCTCTGGTAAATCTGTGGCTGTCAACGGCATTATTGCCAGCATCCTCATGAAGGCTAGACCTGATGAAGTCAAGTTCATGATGGTGGATCCTAAGATGGTGGAGTTATCCGTTTATAACGACATTCCCCACTTGCTCATCCCCGTCGTGACCAATCCTCGCAAGGCCAGTCGAGCTCTGCAGAAGGTTGTAGACGAGATGGAAAATCGCTACGAACTTTTCTCTAAGGTAGGTGCCCGCAACATTGCTGGTTACAACGCTAAGGTAGCTGAGTACAATGCACAGTCAGAGTACAAGCAGGTTCCCCTGCCTTTAATCGTCGTCATAGTGGACGAACTGGCTGACCTTATGATGGTGGCTAGCAAGGAAGTGGAAGACGCCATTATTCGTCTGGGACAAAAAGCGCGTGCGGCTGGGATTCACATGATTCTGGCTACCCAGCGGCCATCTGTAGATGTTATCTCGGGTCTAATCAAGGCCAATGTGCCCTCTCGGATTGCCTTTGCTGTGTCCAGCGGGACAGACAGTCGGACTATTCTGGATGAGAACGGTGCAGAGAAGTTGCTAGGTCGTGGTGATATGCTCTTTAAGCCTATTGATGAAAATCATCCGGTTCGTCTGCAGGGCTCCTTTATCTCAGATGAAGATGTGGAGCGCATTGTTGCCTTTGTCAAGAATCAAGCTGAAGCTGACTATGATGACAGCTTTGATCCTGGTGAAATATCTGACAATGATTTGGATATTGGTGGAGGTGACGATGAGGGCGATCCACTCTTTGAGGAAGCCAAAGCCTTGGTTATCGAGACCCAGAAAGCCAGCGCTTCTATGATTCAGCGGCGACTCTCGGTCGGCTTTAATCGGGCTACTCGCCTCATGGAAGAATTGGAAGCAGCCGGTGTCATCGGACCAGCTGAAGGCACAAAACCGAGAAAGGTCTTGCAGACTAATTAATCTTTCATTTGATTAGTTTACCAGGAAGAAAATAATTCAATGAAACACAAATCTGCCAGCAGTCAGCCGGCAGATTTTCTCTACTTAAGAACGAAGGGAAAAGAAGTTATGAAATTAGACACTATTCACCATATTGCTATTATCGGTCATGATTATGCCAAAACTAAGACCTTTTATGTGGATAAGCTTGGCTTTGAGATGCTGGATGAGCACCACCGGCCAGATAAGGAGGACATTCTCTTTAATGTTCGAAAGGGGAATCTGACTCTGGAAATTTTCATCAAAGAAAAAGCACCCAAGCGGCCCTTCCTCCCCCATCCAGAGCATACTGGTCTGCGGCATCTTGCCTTCCGAGTAACAGATGTTGAAGAAACGCTAGTGGAATTTGATCGCTTGGAGATTCCCCATACCGAGCTGCGCTATGATGACTTTGACGGGCGTAAGATGGCCTTCTTTTTTGATCCCGATGGCTTGCCTCTGGAGCTTCATGAATAAAAAAAGAGCCTTGGCTCTTTTTCACTGCAAAATAAATATACTGATGACCATAGCTAGATACATGAAGAAAGTCAAGAGAAAACCGGCCCGCCAGAAGAATTTGAAAAATTTGGGATAGTAAAAAGTTTGTTTCTTTTTTAGGAAATAAACTGTGATAGCAATAGCCAGACCAGAGAGCGCTAAAACCAGCTGAGGCAAAAGACTGTGATAGAAAGCCTTGTCTGAGATGATATAAAACTCCACAATAAAGAAAGGGAAAGCCAAGTCTGCAAAATTCAAACCATATTTCTTTAATTTAAAGACTTTCACCGTGATAATAGCCAAAATGAGGGTTAGAAAGATAAATAATACTGAAGCAATTTTTAATAATACCATACAACCATTTTACCATAAAAATGCGAAAAGATAAGAATTTTTTCTTGCATTTTAGAAAGATTAGTGTATAATAGAAAGGTATGCGAAAAGCATACTTGTGGGAGGTAAAAATCTTTATTTACCGCCAAAACCACAAAGGAGGATTTAAAAATGGCTAAAAAAGTCGAAAAACTTGTAAAATTGCAAATCCCTGCTGGTAAAGCTACTCCAGCTCCACCAGTTGGTCCTGCGCTTGGTCAAGCCGGTATCAACATTATGGGATTCACTAAAGAGTTCAACGCTCGTACAGCTGATCAAGCAGGCATGATCATTCCAGTTGTTATCTCTGTATACGAAGACAAATCATTTACTTTCGTTACAAAGACTCCACCAGCTGCTGTTCTTTTGAAAAAAGCTGCCGGTACTGAAAAAGGATCAGGCGAACCAAATAAGAAGAAAGTTGCAACAGTTACTCGTGCGCAAGTACAAGAAATTGCTGAAACTAAGATGCCAGATTTGAACGCTGCAAACATTGAAGCTGCAATGCGTATGATCGAAGGTACTGCTCGTTCTATGGGATTCAAAGTTGTTGACTAATCAATGACCCCCCAAACATGCGATATAAATCGCTGGAGACCCGCAAGACTTCATCATTTCGAGAAGTGACGTGGGAGATGAAAATCGATTGAACCACTTACAAGGAGAATAGAAAATGGCTAAAAAAAGCAAACAACTTCGTGCTGCTCTTGAGAAAATCGACAGCACAAAAGCATACAGTGTAGAAGAAGCTGTAGCTCTTGCAAAAGAAACTAACTTTGCAAAATTTGACGCAACTGTAGAAGTTGCTTACAACTTGAACATCGACGTTAAAAAAGCGGATCAACAAATCCGTGGTGCAATGGTATTGCCAAACGGAACTGGTAAAACTTCACGCGTTCTTGTTTTTGCACGTGGTGCAAAAGCTGAAGAAGCGAAAGCTGCTGGTGCAGACTTCGTTGGTGAAGATGACCTCGTTGCAAAAATTAACGGTGGCTGGCTTGATTTTGATGTAGTTATTGCTACACCAGATATGATGGCGCTTGTTGGACGTCTTGGACGTATCCTTGGCCCACGTAACCTCATGCCAAACCCTAAAACTGGTACTGTAACAATGGATGTTGCTAAAGCAGTTGAAGAGTCTAAAGGCGGGAAAATCACTTACCGTGCAGACCGTGCAGGTAACGTACAGGCTATTATTGGGAAAGTTTCATTTGAAGCTGACAAGTTGGTTGAAAACTTCAAAGCATTCAACGATACCATCCAAAAAGCAAAACCAGCTACTGCTAAAGGTACTTATGTAACTAACTTGACTATCACTACTACACAAGGTGTTGGTATCAAGGTTGATGTTAATTCACTTTAATTAAAGTTTTGAAATGCAGATAAATAAAGAGGCTAGGACAAAAGTCCGACCTCAAATATAAAAAGCGAACAAAACTAGTTTTCTGGTAATCAGAATTCTGCTTTGTTCGCTTTTTGGGCTCTTTTCTACCATTTGTCAAGTCTGTCAAGGCTTTAAGTGAAAAATGAGATAAGACAGTAGCTATTCCGAGGTTACTGTCTTATTTTTAACACTTTTTGAGCCATAAAAGGGCATGCAAAAAAAACACCTCATCTGGTATTTTTTGAAACAAGGTGTTCCAATAATACGGCATAGACAGCCTTATCGATTTTGGGTCAAAGAGTAATCGTAAAGTTTGTTATGCGTAATGAGGTAATACATTGT